>JAGQQQ010000654.1 GCA_020426125.1 Planctomycetaceae bacterium | reverse complement strand
GCATCAAAAAGTTCGTATTCAAAATTTGAGGGGCCGAAGACTGAGGATTCGTGAAGAAGTGCAGGAGGAGCCCGTTTCTCTTCTCTCAACTCTCCACCCTCCTCTCTCAACTATTCCGGCATCTCCTGGCCGTGTGTTTCGGGAACAAACCAGATGGCGATCATCCCCACAATATAAATGCAACTCATCACGCTGCACGCGTACGGGTACGATTTATCGTAATTGGCTTCGAAATACTGCATCAACGCCCCGGTCTGGAGAGATCCGGCGGCAGCCAGAATTCGCCCGAAATTGAAGGCAAAACCCTGACCGGTGGCCCGAACTCGGGTGGGAAACAGTTCCGGCAGGTAGAGCGGCAGCCAGCCAAAGAAGGAGGCGGCCATCGTTCCGGCCAGAAACCCCGTCAGGAGGAACGAGGTGTTGTAGGCAGTGTTGGACAGGAAAAACAGCAGCGTGGTGGCGAGTGAGAGGACGCAGAGTCCGAAGTAGGTGATCCGTCTGCCGAAATTGTGCCCGATCACGGCGGCCGCGATGGTCCCGACGATCGCTCCCAACCCCAACGCAATTTGGGTGAAGGCCTTCGCATTCGGGTTGGTCCCTCCCGTGAGTTTGTCGGCCCAAGGGGCGGCCCATTGCATTCCTCCCCACGTTCCGAGCAAAGCGACCCCTCCGAGGATCGCTCCCAGTATCATCAACCGTTGAACGGAGTAACCCTGCGCCCCGCGGATCACTTCGCCGTCACCAGATCGTTTGATGTACCGCATGACGGGATACGTGTACCCGACCGCCGCTATGACGAGGCCAAGAATTGAGCCAATGATGCGGATGGGCCACGCGATCGGATTCGCCCAGAGATAGATCATTCCGATCGGCCCGACCGCCCCGATGAGGACCCCCATCAGATCTCTCGTCGCCCAATGGCTTGTGGTCCCCTTGCCGTGCTCCTCTTGCCATTTCTCCGATTCGGGAACAAACATTCGGATAAAAAACACCAGCAGCGCGGGAACGGCTCCGCACATCATCAGGATTCGCCAGCCCCCATTGGACATCAGCATCTGAACAGTCGCCTCCCCGAGGCCGAGGGATCGAAGCCCGGCTTCCAGAGACCCGACGATCGAATTGAGGACCACTCCGACGACGGCAATCAAAATAAATCCCACATTGGACGCGGCCCCGATCAGACCCGCGAGCCAGCCTCGTGACTGTGACGGCCAGAGTTCCATCACCAGCGAGACGCCGAGCGACCATTCGCCCCCCATCCCCAGTGACGCAATCAACCGCAGCACGAGCAACATCAAAGCCGAGTTGGCAAATCCGCAAAGCCCAGAAAACAAGGCATACGTGAGGATGCTCAGGGCCATCGCTCGGACACGTCCCATTCGGTCCCCAAGCCACCCGAACAGCACGCCGCCAGTCGCGGCGCCGACGAGGAATCCGGCGGTGAGGATCCCGTTCCAGAGTCCAACATCGCCTTCGTTTGCGGTGGTGGAGGCCGTGGCCAAGAGGTCTTGGAGAGCGGGACGGGCGACGAGCGGAAATAGGCCCATCTCAAAGCCATCGAACATCCACCCGAGAATGGCCGCGACCAGCGCGGTCCATTTGCCCGAACTGCTGAGTTTTGGTTCCGCTTCGTTGGTGATGTCCGTGTTCAATGGTCGGCGTCCCAATCGTCCTCGGGGAGCCGAGAGAGAATTACTCAACGGACTCCCGGGTTTCGCGCCGCTCGCGGCGCCGTTTCACTCGGGCCGCTATCTTATCGAGTGACGCATCAGGAATCGATGTAATCAGCTTCCGGGTGTACTCTTCCTTGGGATCGGAATAGATCGCTTCCGATGGTCCGAACTCGACGATTTTGCCATCGTTCATGACGGCCATCATGTCGGACATGAACTTCACCACGCTCAAATCATGGCTGATGAAGATGTACGTCAGGTTGCGGTGTTCCTGCAGTTCCTTGAGAAGATTGAGGACTTGAGCCTGCACCGACACATCCAGCGCGGAGACGGACTCGTCGCAAATGATGAACTTGGGTTCGAGCGCGAGTGACCGGGCGATCGAGATTCGCTGGCGTTGCCCCCCAGAAAACTCATGCGGATACCGGCCCAACATCATCGTTTCCAGACCGACTTCCTCGAGCAGCGAAGCAGCGCGCTCGCGACGATCTCGACGCGAACTACCCACACGGTGAATCCGCATGACCTCGGTCAGCATGGATTCGACCGTCATCCTCGGATTCAGCGAACTGTAAGGATCCTGGAAAATGA
>JAGQQQ010000653.1 GCA_020426125.1 Planctomycetaceae bacterium | reverse complement strand
ACGACGGACTTCCAGTCCGTCGATGCGTCGTTGAGATCACTCCGCATCGGAGGTGGTGATGAATGGATCGTTTTGGTTCGATCCCCGGCGCCAAAACGCTCGAAACGCCTGCCGTCGTCCTAATGAATCGGAATTCTTCTGACGCACGGCTTCAAATTGATCGGCCGATTCCAACGTCGGCGGATATCCTTGCATGTTGCGAATCGGCAGCGGACCGATGGATTGACCCGTCAATGTGTTCAGGTCGGCGTCTTTATCCCAACCCACGCAATGAAGAATGAAATCGCGTTTCCATCCTTCGGGAACCTTCTTCGCTGGAGGCTTGAATTGCATTCGAATTTCATCGCCGCCGCTGATCACAACCATCGAATCATCCCACTCGACTAGTCTTTCGCGGCATTCACCGAATCGAGTCACACGACCGCGCAGCGGCGGCCATTTTGGCGAGGGCTCGGCGTTGGCATAGTCATAGGTTTCGGGGCGGGTCGAATCGAGTTTTGATCGTTGCGAGAATCCGTGAAAGGCGACTTCGGCGCTATGCAGTTGCACGTCCTGTGTGACAAATGGAGCGGGTTGATTTTGAATCGCAAGTGACGCGGAATCCCAATAGATCTGGGCGCTGGTGCGGACGCGAATCCGCGGATCGTTGGCATTGATGTGGCGACCGATGTCGACGACGATTGTTTTGGTCTTTCCTCCGGGAAAGCCCATAAACGGAACCGCCTCGACAAACTCTCCCGCTTCGTTGGGGACGGAAATCCAGGGAGCACGCGGCCCGGGCAGATCAGGATTCTGCTGCAGCGCGACGTTGATCGACGTGTCCGTTGGATAAATCCAGCCGGTCAGAAACAGCTTCAGCTGTTCTGGTTTTTCTTTCAGGCCTAAGTCGAGCTCTAGGTAGCAATCTTCAACATACCCCTGAGTGATCTTCTTGTCATACACACGCGCGTAGTCTTCGTCGCGGTGCAAGATCTCTGGGAGGAGATCTCGGCCGCTCTGGTTCGTGGCGGAGACGGGATATCGCGGTTCGTGGGCCGTATGGATTTTGTATTCCGTGATCGGCGGAGGGCCGACTTTATCGTTCGTAAAGATCTCGACATCAGCCGGGTGATCGACGGCGATCAATTCCACCTGATCGAAATAGGCGAACTCCCAGAGTTCCTCGGTGATGTGAAGCAGGTATTCGCCCTCTTTCTCGGCCAACTGGTCTCCAGAGAGTTTGAGGTATTCCCATTCCCGGCTGGGGACCAGTTGTCCCGTTGCATCTTGCAGACCAATGGGGGACGCCCAAAGAAGGTCGGTGACGAATTCGACGCGGGTGCCGTTCCAGGTATAGAGATACGGGCACGATCCCTTCAGCGACTGTTTTTCGCAGATCAGGGAATTGGGATCCGGATGGACGACATTCTCGGGAATGCCATTTGGCCAGATCACACGTATCGCGTCCGGCTTGTCGGCCGATCCGAGGCCAAAATGCGTCACAGGGCTGGTCACCAGCCGCTGTTGAAACTGAGTTCCGGTCCGGAGTTCGACGACGCTGCCGATTCCGAAATGGTTCACCCGGCCACTCTCACTGGTTTGCCCTCGAACTTGTTGCTCCGCGAGGAGGCCGACGTCAATCCAGTGGTTTTGGCTGCCGCCGTTGTTGGTGACAATCTGAATTCCGCCGCTCGTCAGTGCCAGTACGTCCTGATCGCCGTCGCCATCCACATCGCCGATCTCGAAATCGTTGACCGCTCCAGTAGCGACCCCGGGAAGAACGGGCTTCATCTCGTTGCTAAAGATTTCGCCCGGCTCACCGCGGAGTGTGGCCAGAGCATCGGGTCCATTCGCGAGGAGATCGAGAGAACCGTCGTTGTCGAAGTCCCAAATCTGAAAGCTGGCGCCTGCGAAGTCGAGTGCGGTCGCTTCGCTGTAGATGACCTCGCCCGGTTCGAGGAAGGTGGTTGGCAAACTCCAGGTTTCGGTTTCTGTTCCGATCAGGATTTCCCAATTGCCATCGGAATTGGCATCCGCGACCTGCAACTGTGGGGCAGGGGAGTCCCGCTCCGGCCAGCCGATGCCTGCGTTTGCCAAGTCCAACGGTGTCCAACGGAACGTTCCCAACAGCAGATTCTCGAGCACGCCGACCGTTCCGGATTTCATGCTGATGAGGAGATCCATGTCGATGTCCCGGTCCCAGTCGACCGCGACGACATCGACTGGCATTTCGTTCCCCCATTCCGGAGACACTTCCAATTGCGTGAACGTCCAGTTGCCGTTGTTCGTCCAACAGGTGAGTTCCTGTGCGGAGAGAATGACCAGATCAAGGTCGCCATCGCTATTGAGATCTGTGGCCTCAACCACTCGGACCTGTTTGAGGACGGCGAGTTCGTCTCCGGTCTCTTTGATGGAATACGTTAAAGGTCCCCCAAGTGCCTCCAGTTGGGCCTCGAAAAGTTGCAAGCCGTCTTCGCCATAGACGATCAGATCCTGGTCGGCGGTATGGCAATGGTTTCCGGCGTCATCATCCGGTTTGAGGTCGCTGTTGCCATCGGTATCGAGATCGGCGGCGAGGAGGAGGTTGTAGCTCCCTTCTGTCTCGATCGTCGTCGTCGCTGACCACTCCCCTTGTTCTCCTTGGGACAGAACAACAATCCGGTCGGGAAGTCGCACCGCGAGATCGAGGTTTCGGTCGAGGTCAAAGTCGAGTGCGAGAATGTCCGTCGCCGCGGTCAGATCGACATCCGACTGGAGCGGCGATGCTTCAAAGGCCACTTCGATCGACTCACCCGGTGCCGTCCGTGCCTCATCAAGCCGCGCTTGCACCTCGGGTGAGAATTTCTTCAGAACAAATTCCAACGGATTGCGATCAATCCGCCGCCGATCACTCTTGGCGACGGGATCGGGCATCGTGATGTTTCGAAGCGGCCCGAGATTGCGAACCAACATTCCCCAGTCTTGAGCTTCGGCAGCGGCGATGGCCCCGTCGAGAAATGGCTGGGGATCGACTCGCGTGCGGGTCAGGATGCCCGCCTTGAGTCGGTTAAAGACCGGGACAGCCGCCTCAAGCGTTTGCTGAATCGCCGGATCCTCCGCTTGCGCTTGGGTCATCAGGAGTTCGAGGAGCAAAACGACGTTGGTCGGAGCCAGTTCCTGCGCGGTTCGTAACGCTTCGCGTGCGGTCAATTGGAGGTCGGGATCGGTCTCAAACTGAAGCAAGGTGTACAACTGATACCAGTTGGGGGCGGAGTTCGGGACCGCCTTTGTCGCTTGCTTCGCCTTGTCGAGAGCTAGGGCATTGTCTCCCAGATGCTGGGCCAGTTTGGAGTGCAGAGCAAAGCCGGCGTCACTCTCAGGTTCCAGTTCCTGAACGCGCAGGGCCGCTCCTGTCGCCTCGTCTCGAAGCTGGTCCTGAGCTTCTACGGACTCGGTGGGAGTCCCTTCTGTGACGGACATGACAAGGGAGATGGCGCGATTCCGGGCGGGAAGGGGATCTTCCGGCAGCAGTTTTTCCAGTTCGGTGAATAAGGCATTGCTGCGATCGAGTGTGCCATTCTCCAGATGGGCCAGCCCTTCGTTTCGTAACTTCGCGGCTTCAACGGGGGCGAATTCCGCCGAAGCCGGCTTATCTCGGGGCGGCTCAGGTCTTGGTCCCGGCCGGCCCTTGTGCGGCCAAAGAATCCAGATTGCAATCAGCGTGAACACGGCAACAACGACAAGCAACAGGATTCCTCCCGGTTTGTAATCGTCGCGGCGAATATGGGCATCGGTCATAAGTGTGGGCTGCACAAAAACGAAGGAACGCTCACGGGAGGTTAGGTTTTCCCGAAAAAGCACGCAATCAACCGTCACCAACTTCGCCGGACGGGTGTCATCTGAAAATAATGGGAGGATTGGCACCTCAAGAGTGCAATCCACCGGTTGGGTTTCTATCCTCCTCCCTTTTCCAGAAATCAAGGGGCAGATGGTTGAGCCATGGTTGACAATCTCCCAGTCCGAACGAAAGTCCACGATGGCCTAACCATCGAGGGGTATTCGCGCGCGGCGGTTCAGAGCTACTGGCGATTCCCCGAACTGAAAATTGGCTTCGACATGGGAGGAAGCCCTTGGTCGTTTATGGGGACCCAGACCTTCTTTATCTCCCATGCCCACCTTGACCATATGGCGGCGCTTCCCGCTTATGTCGCCCGCAGGCGCATGATGAAGATGGACCCGCCGACGGTCTACGTCCCCGACAAAGTCGCGGAATCGGTGATGAAGATGCTGCGGTCCTGGCAGAAACTGGACCGGGGTC
>JAGQQQ010000652.1 GCA_020426125.1 Planctomycetaceae bacterium | reverse complement strand
TCATCAATTCCACAATCAGCGGGAACTCGACGGGTGGAAATGGCGGTGGAGTCGAGGTGCAGGGAGGAACAGCGGAAATCCGCAATTCGACAATCGCCTTCAACGTGGCCGATTCCGACGACAGCGGACAGAAAGGGGGTGGTCTCTACGTCCACTCGACGGCGATGTCAGTCGTAGTCCACAACACGATTATCGCTCAAAATACGCGCGGGTCCGGGGGAGCCGTCGATGACGTCTCGGCACCCGCGACAAAACTGTCCGGAACTCATAACCTGATCGGCAGCGGCGATGGCCAGTCCGATCTGACGAACGGCGTCGATGGCAACCTCATCGGCACCGCAGGCAGCCCCCTGGGGCCTCAGTTATCCGTTCTCTCGGACAATGGGGGCCGGCTGCGGACACACCGGCTTCTCAGCGGTAGTCCCGCCCGCAATGCGGGGGATGTCGCGGAGGCACTGGATGACATGGGAGCGCCGCTCGAAGTCGACATGACCGGACGGCTCCGTGTCTCGGCAGGCCAGGTCGACATCGGGGCCTTTGAAGTTCAAATCGACGGCGTCTACGTCCGCGATCAGACGACCGGGCGATTCTACATTGGGAACTCCACCGGCGCCGCGTTCAACCAGGAGACGGGAGCCCTGTGGTCTCCGAGTGTCTCCTGGCAATTTCTCGAAGGGGACTTCAACGGAGATGGACTCACCGATGTCGTCGGTCGGCTCCCCTCGGGGCAATGGTGGGTCGGTCTCGGCGGAACGGGATTGACCCCCAGACACTGGCACACATGGAATCCTTTGGGGAACGTGCAATTTGTCGACGTGGGCGATTTCAATGGGGATGGACTCGATGACATTGTCGCTCAGCAATCCGGCGACGGAGGCCTCTTCGTCCTCCGGTCGAATGGCAGCCGCTTTATCCGCAGACGGTTTGGGACATTCAGTCCCACGGCCTATAAGAACATTCAAGCCGGGGACATGAATGGGGACGGATTGTCAGACGTCATCGGCCAGACGAACAATGGAGTCTGGTTTGCCGGAATTTCTACCGGAACGAGCTTCACTCTCGATCCGTTTGGCTCATTCACGTCAACCGCCAACTGGCAGAACCATCAGGTGGGAGACTTCAGCGGGGACGGAGTTGACGATGTCCTCGTTCAAAATATGAACGATGGCCGCTGGTATTACGGCACCTCCACTGGCAGTGCCTTCAGCGTTGCCGCTGGGCCGAATTGGAATCCGGCTGCCGGCTTCATGGACCACCAACTCGGCGACTTCAATGGCGATGGTCGGACCGACCTTGCCGCCCGGCTTCCGAGCGGGCAATTCTTTGTCTTGCGCTCCACCGGGAACAGTTCATTGTCCGAGTTCTGGGGATCCTGGAGCGGGACAGCGTCCTGGATCAGTACGGCGGGAGACTTTAACGCCGACGGTCGCGACGACATCGCCGGTCTGATCACGACCTCCGCCACCTGGTACGTTCAGCTTTCCACGGGAACCGCATTCAATATCAGCTTTTTTGGAGACTGGACGCAGCCGACAAATCCGGGATTCCTGACATCCGGCCTCACCGATGATTTCTTCCCCATCTGAAACGGAATTGACGAGTCCGAATCCGGGAGCAGAAAGAATTCGGCCACGCTTTCAGTCGTCTTCGGCGAAGGGATCCGTTTCCACGTCGTCGATGGCGTGACCGAGGGCTTGGAGCGCTTCGCTGGCGAGTTTTCGGACGCCGCCATCTTCGTCAGTTTCGAGTGCCTGTCGGAGGATCGTTTCGACACCATCGGGACGGAGTTTTCCCACGGCTTCTGCCGCGGCGGCGCGAACGCGGTTCCGCTCGTCCGTTTGCAGAGACTGAATCAGTGCCGGAGAAGCAGCCTTGTCTCCGAGATCCCCAAGGGCCTTTGCGGACCACATTCGAACGAGCCATTGCCCGTCCTGTTGCAAATGACCGGTCAATGGCTCCCGGGCTTCCGTGCGTCCTGACTTACCCAACAACCGCGCGGCGGGGGACCGTGTCAACGGAACCGGATGCTCTAACAACGCCAACAGCTCCTGGAGGTGTTCCCCGAGCAGGTCTTCCATCTGCAAGAGCGATCGTTCAGCGAGATTTCGGACGTTGTTGTTTGCATCGGCAAGCAGTTCAATAAGACGAGCCCGCGACTCCAGGGATCGATCTTCCCCGAGCCCGATGGCTGACAGTCCACGCACCTTCTCACTGTTGTTCTCAGACAGATTGATCAGCGCTGACTTCGAATCCTCGGTGTTTCCCCGACCGAGCGCTTCCGCGGCCTTCTGACGAACAGCTTCGGCCTGTTCGCCATTCTTGATGAACGTTATCAGGCGTTTAATAAGAGACGGATCGAGATTCCCGTTGAGACCATCGAGCTGTTGGCAGACATCGGCGAAGTCTCCCGATTGAAGAATCTGATCCACATCCGACATTTCGACGTCTCCACTCATGGAAGGGGGCATTCATTCAATCCCCCCCAGTTGGCGAAAACTCTCCGCGTGGAAGTTCATGATCTCTTCACCGATCTTGTCATAAACGTCCATCGCACTGTGTCCCACTCCGGGGAGGGTTTTGAATTTATGGCGGATATTCTGGTCGAGCAAATGCTGATGCCAATCCAGATTCGCGCCATGGTTCATGTCCTCCTGGCCCACCACGATGAGGATTCGCAGGGGAGGATGCTTCCGGCTTGAGTAGTCGCGAGCCAGGTCGTAAGTGTTGTTGCGAGGATCAGCAAGTTTGAAGCGGCCGTATTCGGATCCCTCGTTCTCGCTAATGAATTTCTCGTGTTGGTGACCGCCCCCCATCGGAGCGGCGGAGCAAAACAGTTCAGGGTGTTTCAACAGATAGCGGCCGGCTCCCCGTCCTCCCTGTGAAAATCCCTCGATTGCGCGCCCCTTGTGGTCGGCAATCGTCCGATAGGTCCGATCGACGTGACGGACCAGTTCCAGGAATGCCGTCTCACCCGGGCTGTCTTCGTGGTCATAATGGCTGAGACGTCCGCCATTGGGGAAGACATAGATCATGCCAGGAACTCGTCCCGATTCCATCAATGCGAATATCTTGGGCGCCAATCGAATATTTTTCGTCTCGCTACCGGGTCGGCCACCATGCAACCAGTACACGACGGGATATCGCGTCTCGGCATTTGCCGGGTCCGTATAATCCGGTGGGAGCAAGATGCAATAGCCAACGGAACCGCCCGTTGCCTGGCACTCAAAGGTGCCGTGTTTCACACTGTCCGGCGCATTCTTGGGCAGGGGATTCACCCATTGAAAGTCGGCAGCTTCCTTCTGAGCAAGGGCGACTCCACAACAACTGAAAACAAGTGCAATAGATAGTGATTTTGCAATCAAGGCATGACTCCCGGGACGACTCGTGTGGCAGCTTGACAGAACAATGAATCCGACGACATGGAAAGTCTTCGCATGGCTTCTCGCAAGTTCACCCCCAGTGATTCTCCGGGGGCGAGAGGCGTCCCACGAAATGAGATCGTGTCCAAATGAATCAGGGGCTCGGTCGTTGCGACCAGAAGTGAAAAGAAAACAGCGCCGAGTCGCCGCACTCCAAGGAGTCGTTGAGAACCGTCTAATTCGTCGCCGTGGCCGATTGGCGAACGATGTCGTCCAGTTCCTTTAATCCGCTCCGGTTGTCGACTTCATAATGGCCAGTACGGTAATGGATGATCTTTCCTCCCGGCGCGATGACGACCCAGAGTGGCATTTCCTCACCCAAGCGAGTGGGATTGCCAAAGGCATTGAGCACGGCCCCCCCGTCGTAAGTGATGTCGTAGTTCAGACGCATAAATTGCTTGAGTTTCTTGATGGAACGGACCGCGGCTTTCCGAGTGTCGGGGGATTGAAGACGGGAATCCACGGCAACGCCATAAACACCGACATTCAGCTTCTGCCACCGGCTGGCCATGAAGTCGAGATACCCGGTTTGTCCGTAGGGTTGTTCTAATGGTTCGTCCATGTACGACCAGAAATGCAGCACGGTCACACGTTCAGCCAGGTCGAGGGGCAGGGGAGTCTCGTCCAACTGTGTCAGAGTGAATGGGGGAACGGGTTTTCCCGTCATCGAATCCGCGAGGCTCTCGACCTGCTTCATCCGTGCGAGTTGTGTTTCGACATCTTTGTGGATGAATTCCAGCAAGGGGACGAGTGAAGTTCGTTCAGCGGCTTCGACCAATTCCGGAAGACGGGCAGCCGTTTGCTTGATCTGCATGGGTGTCAAGGGAGCCGTCCTTCCAGCCTCGCCGTGGTTCAGTTCCCGTTTGAGGGACAGCAAATGTTCCCACAAAGGCTGCTCTCGTGTCAGTTGCTCAGGGTCGATGGAACCTTCCTCACTGAGTTCGAAGTCGATTTGAAACTTGTCCCCTTGTCCCATGAACATAGTTTGTCGGCCGGAAACGACGACGTGGTCAGACTGGCGGACGAGGATCGTATGCACTCGTGCCGGGCCGGTCTTCGCGCGAATGGACCAGCAGGTCGCGCCGTTGATCGACCGTTCTTCAATGACTTCATACCGGCTGCCATCGTGTTCCCAGGCTTCCTCGCTGGCCGCCGCATCTGAGCGGGGAACGAACGGCAACAGTAGCGGCAGAGCGTACATGCGTTCCTCATGCCGATAACCGATGGCCGGTGCGTCGAGACTTCCGAAGGGGGTTGTCAGGTTCGTTGCTCCCATCTGTTCAATCCAGGGCAGGGGAGGGCGGTCTTCCTCGACTCGGTACAGCGCCTGCCCGGATTCCAACTGGGGAGCGAAACAGCGAACGGTAAACTCCTTCACGGGGGAGTTCGTCCCATTCCGGTTGGTTTGAGAAAGTGTGCCGATGTAGACCAATTCTCCCGCGGACAGGAAAGGGGAGACGAAACAGACAATGAACGAGAAGGTGATCAGAATCAATGAGGAGGGACGAAGCATGGAACGCTCGCAACTGGGAAGGGAAGAATCCAAAATGACCCTTTGGAGAGATCCTCGTTTGTTCCGAATGCGTTGGCAAGTCCGCGCCCCGTCGGTGGATTGCGATTGGCGAAATCACGGCATACCCTGACATCGGACAGAGACAACCCTCTCTTCGAATTTTTAGGATCAGTTCCATGGATCGTTTGCCGTTTGCTCCGTCGCCGCTGACTTCGACTTGGGCTGCGGTTGCCATTGTCTTCTTTGCTCTTCCGACCGCTTGGGGGCAAGAGGACGGAGAGAAACCGAAAGAAGTCGTGCTTGAGCGGACGGCGTTGAAAATCAAGGATCCGCAAGAATATCACGTCCGGATGCAGTTGCGGCCGACCCGGGAGGTGACGATCGCCGCTCCGGCTCGCGGGGTTGTTCAACTCGTGCCCGTGAAAACGGGACAATCCGTTCGAAGCCAAGGGGAACTGGTCCGGTTGAAATCGGAAGAGCGTCTTTTGGAACAAAAGATCGCGTCCGCGGAATTCAAAGCGGCCCAGATTGCCCACGACAAGGCGTCCGGCGACGACAAAACCATCCTTGCCGCGAAACTGGATGCGGCGAAGGCCCGGCTCGA
>JAGQQQ010000651.1 GCA_020426125.1 Planctomycetaceae bacterium | reverse complement strand
AGGTCGTTGTCGGGACGGAGTTCCCGTTTCTGTTCAACCAGCGCTTGGACGTCGCTCTCCAGTTTCGCCAGTTCTCCCTCAGCGTCATCGACTTTCGCGCGTCGAACTTTGAGTTGGCTCTCTAACTCGCTGTAGGCAGCGACGGCCTGCTGATGTTCAATTAACTTTTCTTCCGCAGCCTGCTGGCGAACGTCAAAGATTTCCTTGTACTGCTCCAGGATACGTGGCGCCGCTTCGTCACGCACTTTGATGTCGTAATCGGCGCGGGCCTTATCTCGCTCGGCGTTGGCCGCTTTCGAGTCTCGTAGCAGAATCTGAACGCGGCCTTGCAGGTCGCGGAGTTCTCGTTCCATGTCGGCAATCTCGCTGGACTGCTTCGCGAGATCCTCCGCGGCCGTCTCCTTCTGAGCCGTCAAATCAGCGACCTTCTGTTCAAACTCTGGAGTTTGAATTTCGGCCAACTGTTTCTCAATTTTCTCATAGCGGAGATCTTCCGCCTTCGCTTGATAATACTTCCAGGAACGGTCTTCGTCCCGAATCATCATCAACAGGGTGGCAGCGAGGAGGACTAGGGCACTCACCGCAAACACCTTGTGCATGCGTGGCAAACTTCGCCAATACTCGTCAGTTGCTGGCATTGCTAATCAGTGCGGAAGTTAAGATGGGGATCACGACGCCTGACGACTCCATGTCGCTCGAGTTGTGAGACGCCCTTAGATGTTGAAGAACCATTCAGGGATGGCGACGATGTACTTCATATTCATGGCCCATCGCAGGGCCATCTTGAGCGGCAGCGAGGCCATGAAGAGAACCAACGTCGCGAGGACCATATAACGGATGAATCCCATCCGCACAAAAAACTTCTTGAAAACGGTCACCGCCATCAGCGGGGGAATCACAAAAAGGTAAGCCAGGGTGACGAGGATTCCGAGCCATTCCCTTTTCAGAATGACCCCAACTTGCACCAAAATGTCGTCATCCGCTCCAGGGCGAGGCAGCGGTTGCTTCATGACGTCCAGCCAGAACATTTCCGACAGGTTAACGTTATTCAGCACTTCCAGCTTATGGACGTCCCAATACTCGTACAGCCCGAACATGTTCCAGTTGGGGCCCCGAATGAATGTCCCGAGGACGATCATCCCAATCCACAGGGGGAGAAACCCGAATAGGAACGTGGTGACGGCGAACTTGCGATGTTCGAAAGTGTAGTATCCGTTGCCGGCCTTATTGAAGTCGATGTAAGGAATCGCCATCAATCCGACCAGAATAATGGTGGGCAACACGACACCAGCCATCCACGGGTCGAAGTACACCAGCATTTCCTGGAGTCCGAGGAAGTACCACGGAGCCTTCGATGGGTTCGGCGTTTTGACCGCGGATGCCGGCTCTTCCAACGGAGCGGGCAAGGCGACACCCCAGACAATCAGAAGCGCGGTCACAAGGAGCATGCAGACCATTTCGGTGTACACCAAGTCTGGCCACACAAGAACCTGATCACTCAACTCTTTCTCGTGCAACGGCCGACCTTCGGCGACTCGTCGATCGTTGTCGTTGGCTTTATAGAAGTAGAGCCAGGTGAAGAAACCGACGAGATAGAGCATTCCCACAATTGGAACATTATCTGGCTTCCCGACAATCTGACGGAAGTCATAATCCGTCATACTAAGTGCCAGAAAAATCGTCGATGCGTTAAACAGCGTCCAAGCGACGGTTGGCTGAACCCACCAATCCTTCAGACAGACGACAGCCAGAAACACCACCATCGACAACGCAAAATAGCTAATGGGATTCGCGATGATTGCATCGACAGACCCCTTGAACCAAAGCGGCAGCCTTAACAGAAACGACTCTGGGTCACTATTCACGGCGAGGTGTGACAAGGCCACAAGCAACAACAATGCCGAAAACGCCGCCCAGACGACAGCCTTGGGGATGTGCTCTACACCAAACAGGGAATGGTAGTGTCCATCCCGCCTGAAACTGCGCACAGTCCAGCCGACGTTCAAAAAGAACATCAGCAGGTACAGCCAGCCTAAGCCGTGAATGACTCCCACCGTGAGATCGGGATGAGGATTCATGCGACCCCGTTACCGCTTTCCTGGACAAATCAAAGGCCGCTCACGAAACAATCGCAAGCGATTGGAACCATGCGAGACGCCATCGTGACGTGTCGCGACAAAAACTGAGGCCTCGTCCGGATGTCGGACAATTGACCAATTCGTGACCACACCCCCTACAGGGGCTGGCTGATCCCGCCATCTTTCCGAACCCGCCAGAAGTGGACGGCAATCAACAACGAAACAACCACCGGGATCGCCACGCAGTGCATGATGTAGAATCGGTTAAGAGTTTCCTCTCCGACCGTTCTCGCACCTAGCAGCAGAAACCTCGCATCACTCGCATTGGTGATCAGGTCAAACCCACCGACATTCAACAACTGAAACCCGGGGCCTTCATGCCCAAGGAATGGTGTCGCACGAGCCATGTTCGAACCGACGGTGATCGCCCAGATTGCCAACTGGTCCCACGGCAACAGATACCCCGTAAAGGACAACAGTAACGTGAGCACAAGGAGCAAGACGCCGATCACCCAGTTGAATTCTCGTGGAGGTTTGTAACTCCCCGTCAGGAACACACGATACATATGGAGCCACACAGTGATCACCATGGCGTGGGCACCCCAACGATGGATTTCCCGCATAATGCCGAGCGTGTTCACATCCCGGAGCGCTCGAATGTCCGTAAACGCCCACTCCAAAGTGGGGCGATAGTAAAACATCAACAACACGCCGGTGAGGGCTTCGACCAGGAACAGGAAGAAGGTCACGCCCCCCATACACCACGTGTAGGACAAGGCGATTCCGCCCTTTTTCGCCGACACGGGGTGCAGGTGCAGAAAAAAGTTCGTCAGCACGACAACCGCACGATTCCGGCGATCATACGGGGCCGGATGGCGAAAAACACTCCGCCACAGTTGCGACTTCCGAATGTACTCAGTGACCGACATGCTTCAACCTGATGGGACACACATAACAGAAGGGGCATTTCTGCCGCCCTCACGAGAACTGCAACAAACCAAACACTGAACTAAAAAAACACATCATCGATCCGCCGCAACTGGATGCCATTCCGGCGGAACAAATCTCAAAATTGGCTACGCGACAGGATAAAAGGACTTGGGATCGCTCCACTGCCCCAATTCCTCCTGAAACTTCAGGCTCTTATCCACTTCGAGCATACCGTCCTCCGCTCTCCGCAAGCCCACACGCTCCAACGGTCGCGGAGCTGGACCTTCAAAGTTGATTCCGGTGATATAGAAACCCGAACCGTGGCAGGGACACTTGAACTTTTGCTCCCCCTCCAGCCAATTCGGCGTGCACCCCAAGTGAGTGCAAATCGACAACAGGGCATAGATCATGTCATTGCCACTGTACTGATCTGAATGCACAATCCAGATGCCGCGACTCGCTTTGAACTTTTCGGAGACCGTCCCCGGCGGAAAGTCCGACGGAGGCCCAACCTTAAACTGGGACGGCAACTCCAGTACCATATTCGGCATCATAAACCGAGCAACAAGCAAGGACCACAACCCCGCGAGACCACCCATCACCGCCCAACCGGCGGCAAATGGCGTGATCGCCACAGCAGAAAGCATGGCCATCACCGACCGACGGGAGACCTTCTCCTGCTTGGCGGGCAACTTGGGCTTCGACTTGGCCACAGGAACCTTGGGAGCAACAACCGGCTTCCCCTCGCTCGCCGCTTTCACGGCGGCAACCATGTCCTTCAGTGGTGGGCGATCGCCCTCGGGGACACCAGCCTTCTTTGCAGGAGTCGGCTTCGCCTCGACACTTTTCGCCGCAGGGGCAGCATCACCACCGCTCCCCTTTCCTTGCGCCCGGGCCGCGGCAAGGATGTCGGCCGTTGACTTCGGAGCCGCTCCTGCAGCCGGCTTCGTAGCGGAAGGCTTCGCCCCGCCCCCTTGAGCACGGGCAGCGGCGAGAATATCCGCAGTGGATTTTGGAGCAGCGACTGGCTTTTGAGTTTCCGGGGGTGCACTCGCTGCAGCAGCGTCGGACGATTGTTCGACCGCACCAGATCCTCCAGCGCCAGCTTCCCCGCCACCCTTGTCCTGATTTCGGGCCATTGCGAGAATTTCGGCTGTCGTGAGTTTCTTCTTTTCTGCCATAGTCCGACCAGTGTCCTGGCATGCCACACTGAAAATCTTGCCACACAATTCGCATTCAAAGTGGCTCCCCCAGAGAAGGACACAATGAAGCGGATATCTCATTTGCGGCAACCACCGCCTGACGACGCCCAACCGGATTCGAGCGGGGACGTCAACGCGATCCCACAAACTAACGGTCTTTTGTAGACCCGCTCATGGGACCGAAACAAGCCACTTTGGGATAATTGCAGGTGCCTCCCAGAGCGGCAAG
This sequence comes from Planctomycetaceae bacterium, assembly GCA_020426125.1. GTDB lineage: Bacteria > Planctomycetota > Planctomycetia > Planctomycetales > Planctomycetaceae > HKST-UBA70. Next base: position 5,421 of record JAGQQQ010000651.1, on the reverse strand, counting down.
TTGCACTCGAAACGGTGGGGGGATTTCTCAGAAAACGGAAGTGCCTTTCCGGCCCGCTTCCCGGGCCCGGGAAGTTGCGCGTGTCCTATCCCGTTCCAATCGCTATCTTTGTGTTCGTGACACACACAAGGTCCTCGGTCCCGCAGGAGCCGACAATGACACCGTTTTGCCGAACAATTCTCGCGGTTTTTGTGTTGCTGTGGGGGACGACTACGCGGCTTTCGGCGGATTGGGGAAAGGTTCGTGTCACCCCCAATCACGCCGGTTTCCAGTTGGCACAATCAGGTGAACAGTTTACCCCCTGGGGGGTGAATTATGACCATGACGCGCAAGGGCGACTGCTCGAAGACTACTGGTCAGAGGAATGGGAGAACCTCGAATCGGACTTCCGGGAGATTCGCGAACTGGGGGCGAACGTCGTCCGAATTCACTTGCAGACCGGGAGATTCCTCAAGTCTCCCTATGAGGTGAACAAAGATTCCCTCGAACGGTTGGACGACTTGGTCAACCTAGCGGAGACTGTTGGGCTACGACTGAATCTGACAGGTTTGGGCTGCTACCACAAGCAAGATGTCCCCGACTGGTATGACGCCCTTTCCGAGCAGGAAAGATGGCGGGCGCAAGCGACGTTCTGGGGAGCGATTGCTGAGCGGTGCGCGGATTCACCCACCATCTTTTGCTACGACTTGATGAATGAACCTGTCGTGGGGGCGAACCGACCAGCGAAGGATTGGTTGGGGCCGGGCTTTGGAGGGAAGCATTTCGTCCAGCGAATCACGTTATCCCAAGGGGATCGATCCCGCCCGGAGATTGCGCGCGCCTGGATCGCCACCTTGGTTGAAGCCGTTCGCGCCCATGACAAGTCGACGTTGATTACAGTCGGACTCGTCCCCTGGAGCCTCGACCGACCGGGGCTTCAATCGGGGTTTGTTCCCACGGAATGCTGCGAACAGTTGGACTTCTTGTCCGTGCACCTGTATCCGGAGAAGGACAAGCTGGACGAGGCCATGGAGACGCTCCGCAGCTTTCAAGTCGGGAAGCCGATCGTCATTGAAGAAATCTTCCCGCTCAAAGCAGGACCGGAACAAGTGATGGAATTCCTGCGTTCCTCCCGGTCGGTTGCTTCTGGCTGGTTCAGTTTCTACTGGGGAAAGGAGATTGAGGAGTATCAGAAGGGAAACACGATATCGGACGCCATCTTGGCCGATTGGCTGACTCGGTTTCGTGACGCCGGACCGGAGTTTCGCGAGGAAAAAAACTTGCCGAACGACGATTGAGGGATGTCGGTTTTCGCCTGTCAGCGACGCCGGGTTCTTCAGTTCCGAGGCCACTTTTCTGGCAGTCTGGGAGAATCGCGATTGGTTTGCCGCTGTGGCGATAAACAAGTTTTCGACAGGGGCGAATTTCCGGGAGAAATTCTGAGTCGTCGCAATTCGCGGTCTGCAAAGGCGATGTCGCCGACCTGCGTCTGTTTCGAGAGCTTCACAGTCCGTTTACATTTGACTCGCGGGCCGAGCAGAGTAGGATCCGCCCCGTTGAGTGTTAGAAACCATCCCCGAAACACACGTCTTTCTGGCGAGTGTTTTTCACGCTGTACCCATTCTTCAAGAGGCTGTTCCCTTCCTCGTATCCATAGACGGATGCCGAGTTTGAAGGTCCGCGCTGCATGTCCGTGTTGCCGATCCTTGGCGCCGGTCCGCGAAGAAGGTACGTAACAAGGGTTGCAAGATGCCGCCCGCACGGACGTTTGCCGACGAGGGCAACTCGATTCTCGATGACCTACGGAGACAACTGGAGGAGAGACTCGGTGCCCGACGATTTCAAAATTGGTTTGGTCAAAAGACCCACTTGGAAGTGGCTGGTTCCGAGTTGGTTGTCCACGTCCAGAGTCCGTATCTGGTTAAGTGGATTCAACGACAGTTCGGAGCACTGCTGACGCAATTGACGCAGCAGGTGCTCGGCGCCGCGTATACCATTCGCTATGAGATCGGCAGTGAGGTCGTGATGACCCCGTTGCCCGAGGGAGCGGAGGATGCGCCCGTGCAGCCGAGCTTGTCGCGGAAGACCGTCGTCACCCCGGAGCACGGCCCCTCGACGCCAAGGCCCCACCGTAAGACTCGGCGGACCTATTCCCTGACCGACTTCGTCGTGGGGGAAGGGACCGCGCTGGCGATGGCGGCGGCACTGGGCGTTGTCGAGAATCCGGCTCGGGTCTCGCCCGTCTACCTGCATGGCAGCGTCGGCAACGGCAAAACGCATCTGCTCGAAGGCATTCGGGGCCGCCTCCGGAAAGAGGCTCCCGACTTGCAGTCCGTGTTGCTGACGGCTGAACAGTTTGCCAATTACTACACCCAGGCGTTGGATGCCCGTTCCCTGCCGAGCTTTCGGAGCCGGTTCCGCAATGTCGACGTCTTGCTGGTCGATGACATCGATTTCTTCGACGGCAAATCCCGGTTCCAGGAAGAGTTCCTGCACACGGTCAAGCAATTCGAGGAACAGGGTCGGCAGGTCGTGGTGACTGCGAACCGGCATCCGCGACTGCTTTCGAAAACTTCCGAAGAACTGGTGACCCGCTATCTCTCTGGCGTCGTCTGCCGTCTCGAAAGCCCGGATGAGCCGAGCCGCCGGGAGATTGTGGCCAGACACGCTAAGAAACAGAAATGCTCCATGACGCCGGAGACCCTGGACCACGTGGCCAAACGGTTCACTGCGAACGTTCGAGAATTGGAAGGTGCCGTCAATTTGCTAGGGACATGGGGCCAGATGACACGACAGACCGTCACCCTGTCCGTCGCCCGGAAACTCTTGGCGCGACTGGAACGGGACTGCCTGCGAATCGTGCAACTGAGCGATGTGGAAGGCGCGGTCTGTGAATTTTTTGGTGTCGATGTCGAAGGCCTTCGGTCTCCGTCTCGAAAACGAATTCTCGCCCAACCGCGAATGATGGCGATGTATCTCTCCCGACGTTTGACGGGCACCTCCTACAGTGAGATTGGCAAACACTTCGGCAATCGAAACCATGCGACAGTCATGTCCGCCGAGCGAAAAGTTGCGAAGGGAATCCAGGCCGACGAAACGATTCAGATCGCCGCCGAGAAGTGGTCCATGGCGGAGATTATCGAGACGTTGGAACAGCGGATCAAAGCGGGCTGACAACTTCGAATCAATACAATACCGAGACGCCGAGGACGGCCGTGTCGACCGCTTGCGAAACAGTGACACGGGACAAGGGGACCGTCCCCAAGGGAGATGCGATCGGGCCGGCGACACTGTTTTCAAAGGCGTGCACCCACGTCGCGGAGAATTCAATCGCCGACGTCACCGCGAAGCTCATCCCCAAATTGTAGATGTGCTCGTAAACGGCCGGGGCCTGGATGCTCAAGAAGACGTTCGATTCGGTGATCGGCGATGGGTTGTAGGAATAGCCCGTCCGAACGGTGAGCCGATCGTTCATTTCCCAGTTGACGCCCCCGGCGACGACGATGACGCTTCGCCAGTCGAGACCCATTAGAGAGCCATCCGGAGCGAGCCGGGCCTCGTCTCCGAATCGGGGCGTGTTCTCGTAGTCCACATAGCGGACGTCCATCGCGAGGAGGATGTCTTCGGTGATCCAACTCGCGGCTCCGGCGGTGATGATGAGAGGATATTCGATCTCGGTCGCCACATTCATCGGCAGACCGAGTTCGTCCGTCGCCTGAAACTCGAACTCTTCGAACCACTGGGGACTTTTGACGGCCAGTCCGAAATCGATCCCGAATTCCGACTGATAGTAGAGTCCGGCTTGCAATCCGAGTCCCCAGCGGGGGCGCGACTGGATTCCCCCCGGATAGGAAGGGAGACCGTCGCCATTGGCATCATTGGGGGCGACGAAAGGAAACGGATCCAACTGAGCATCGGCCACGTTGATCGTCGGAGCAAACCCGATGGACAGTCCATTGCCGAGGTCATGAGCGACCGTCGGGGCAATTTGGAGAACGGACAACCGCGAGTACCCCCCGCCCGTGCCGATCCCGACCGGTGGCGGGGGAGTGAAGACGGGATTGGACACGCTCGATGGATAGTTCACTGCGAAGCCGCCGATTCCGAGCAATCCAAGGCCGTAAGTCCAAGGAGAACATTCTTCCCGGTGCACTAGGCCGATCGCTGGCAACGGGGCCACGCCAGCGTGGCTGTGAGTTGTGCCGGAGATCTCCATCGGTGTCCCCTCGAAGAGTGTCGATGTGACCTTGTTCTGATTGGCGACGAGATCCACGGACAGATCGACGCGACGGCCGTCCAAGCCCGAGATGCTGGCCGGGTTCCAGTGAATCGCTCCCACCGCATCCAGCGGTGCGGCCGTCCCGGCCCCGCCCATGGATCGGTTCACCGGTCCGACTCCCGGAAGCACGAACCCTTGGGCGAAAGCATCAGTCCCGTGACCAATGAGCCCCAACAGACAGAAGCATCCGCAAATGACCCCATTCGAACAACGCATCCATTCCCCCTTCAAAATGACGAATCGCTAATTCATCGACCATCGAGAAAAGTTGGCCGACGTCAAGATGTCTCTTCGCGTCACATTGCAGGGGGACCACGCATTCTTGCGTGACATTTTGGAATGCCGCGAGGTGACGTCTCGGTCGGATGGGGGGGACATCCTTTCATCCCATCGCGTTGTTCCCGACGACCGGACAAAGCGGGTGCGGGTGTTGTTCGATGCCACTTCCTCAACAAACCGAGCCAATCTCTAATGGATCATCGTCAAGGGGGGGCAATTCAGCGATTAATGAACGCGGCACCTCCTCGGGGAGACTGGTGCAGAGGTGGAAGTCGAATTGAACGTCGATCGACACGTCGAACCGACCGCACTTTGAATCACGGAAAGAAGGTCACGGGCAATGGGGGTCTTCATCCGCTCTCGGTCGCTTCCACCAACGGTTGGCATTTCGCCTGGCATTCTGCGGCGGTCGCTGTTGGGCGATACTCGGGAATTCGACCGACAAGTTCAGGAAACGCCGGATTCAAGGCGGCCCAGCCTGCCGTGCGACGGTGCATATCGTCCGATGCCAGCAGTGATAAGACGAATGGCAACTCGCGCTGAATGTCGGTCCCACGTCTTTTGAGTTCAAGTAGGATCAAGTTCGGAGTCAGGCATGTCGGATCATGAAGTTCGTCGACTAACTGCTCATCCGTCGAGCGATCGAATCGCCGGGAGATCCATTTCAGCCCAAGAATGAGTGGCAACGATCCTAGGATCGCGCCGAGTAGGAATCCGAGTGGAATGCCGACGACGCAACCGAGTATTCCGAAGATGTCCCATCCGATTGCCCCCAGCAAGGCCGCGCCACCCACGATCGCGAGCAGTTGGATGAGATGGAAGAACGTAAACATGTCGTAGATGCCAGAGTGTCTGAGCTCGGTGCGATGCTCTCACCGCAACGT
>JAGQQQ010000650.1 GCA_020426125.1 Planctomycetaceae bacterium | reverse complement strand
GCCGACAACCGGCCCCCTCCCGGACATCGCTTCGCTTGTCCGACCTCCCCCGAATTCTTCGGGGGAGGGACGCGGATCGGGAGGGATGTTGACCGAGATCGGATTTGTTGTTGATTGCGAGCGGTGCGGCACGATGTTCCCCTCCCGTGAACGGGAGGGGTCGGAGAGGCGACAGCCGAACCGGGGGAGAGACATGGAGATGTCATTCCTGGGGAGGCGACGGGTGAGAGATGCGATGAGTCAGACTGGATGACTCTGTTCGTTCTCGCTTTGCGGGAACATACTCCAGCCCCAGAAACTGAGTGACGTTCCGAACCACGGCATCCACGTCACCTAAAACATCAGCGTTCGAAAATCGAAGCACCCGCCAGCCACGTGATTCAAGATAGGCCTGTCGCTCCAAATCCGCTGACTGAGTGGCGTCATGGTAGTCGCCGTCGATTTCAAGGATCAACATTTTCGCGGGACATGCAAGGTCGGCGAAGAATGGTCCGATGGGGTGTTGCCGTCGAAACTTCAACCCACAGACTCGCTTCGCTCGAAATGCGTTCCACAGAAGAGACTCCGGCACAGTCTGATCCCTGCGCAAACGACGGGCTCGCTGAATGGAATCTCGTGACTCTGACATCTCCGGTTCTCCGTTTTCTTTCCGGCATCAGAACACTTGGCATTTCGGCACCAAGGGTATCAGAGGAACTTGTACTGCGAAACAATCTCTTGCTGTCCGTTTGCGCGGACAGGCCGGACACTGCAGTTGAAACGTTCTGCAATGTGATTGCCGACAACCGGTCTCCTCCCGGACATCGCTTCGCTTGTCCGACCTCCCCCGAATTCTTCGGGGGAGGGACGTGGCCTGAATTGGAAAGAGAATGTTGTCCGGCGGCGTCTTGACCTGGCTGGATTGGGGCTGGCGCACAGGTGGAAGTCTTGCGACCATCAGTCTTTGGTGCCGGGTCGAGGAGTTTCCAGCCTGTCGAAGGCTTTGTTCAGCTGTTGGCGGGCCACTTTGCGGATGTTGTCGTCGTCGATGTCGTAGAGGGCGACTTGTTCGCGGTCGTCTTCGTTCATGTGGAACAGTCGGCCGTCGTTGTACAGTTTCCAGTCGGCGGTTCTGACCCAGCGCAGGCCGCTGCTGGTGCCGTCGGGTTCGACACCGCCGGGTTTGGGCAGGACGGCTTCTTCGGCGTAGGCCCATTGGCGAGGCGACGGGCTTTGGCCGAGCAGTCGGGATGCGAAGCTGATGCCGTCGATCGGGCGGTCTGAAGGAAGCCGGCTGCCGGTGAGTTCCGCAAAGGTGGGCAGGTAGTCGCTCATGTCAACCAGATCATCAACAACCTGACCGCCGCGAATTTTGGCGGGCCAGTTGGCGATCAGAGGCACGTTGGTTCCGTCATTGATGAGCTGCTTCTTGCCGCCGGGCACATCCAGTCCGTTCTGCCGGGAAACAACGGGTTGTCGAATCAGTTCACTGCCGTCAGCTCGAATAATGATTTCCGGTGGCGTGCCGTTGTCGGCGGTGAAGATGATCAGCGTGTTGTCTCGAAGTTTCAACGCTTCCAGAGCGGCCGTGAGTCGCCCGACAGCTCGATCCATTTCGGACACCATTTCCGGATAACTGTCGTAACGGCCAAAAGGACCGTGGGGGACGGGAGGATCCAGATCGTCGGTCACTTCGTGGCACACGGCCATGGAATAGTAAGCCAGAAACGGACGGTCTCGATTGGCCTTCATGAATTCGATCAGTCCGCGAATATACAGGTCGGGGCCGTAGTGCCCGAGCGTGTCGTTTCGAACAGTGCCGTCTCGGTAGATCATGGGTTCGTAATACCGAGGCCCCTCGTGCCAGCCGAACAGATCGAAGTGCTGAAAGCCCATGCGATGAGGATGCTGCGGATCATTT
>JAGQQQ010000649.1 GCA_020426125.1 Planctomycetaceae bacterium | reverse complement strand
CCGACATGCCGGAATAAGTCCAGACGAGGAAGCCGGCTTCCAGGTTAATGAGCGATCGGGACGATCCCGTGCCGACGAGGAGGTGGTTTTCATCGGCCCAAGCCAGATCGCCAAAAGTGGAGATCCCCACCACTTCGTGGAGCCGACGTGCCGAGGCGAAGTCGTAGACGTGGGTATTGGAGCCAAATCCAAACGCGAAGCGAGTTCCATCGGGGCTGACGGACACCTTCGCACTTTGGTCTTCCGCTTCGGGGATGTTCAGGCTGGCGACCAGACGAAGCCGAGCGGGTTCGATTACGACCAGGGCGCTCCCCACACCACAGAGGATGTATTTTCCTCCGGGGGAAACGGTGGCATGCGCGTTGGACCCCATGTCCATATAGGCCTTGGGCTCTCCGGCTTCCGAATCCCAGATCGTGAGACGGCCATCGCCCGTGAGCGTGACCAACCGGTTTCCTTCGACCATGGCACCCCAGTTGATGTCTTTCGCGGATCCGCCCCGGGCTTGTGGCTGACCACAAATCCAGCCTCGTAAGGGAGTGGCGGTCCGATCGGCGTTCATCTGCCAGATGGCGAGCCGTTCTTTTCCTCCGAAGCCAAACGTGTTGGATCGCATCACGACGGTGTTCCCTTCGTCGCTGACGGCCAAGGGAGCCCAGAGATTGTCCAAAATGGCCTGGCGAACGACCTTTCCCGCTTTGAGATCGACCACTTCCACCCTGGTGTTCTTCTGGCCTCCATGGTCCAGCGTATGGGCGACACACACCAACCCAGCCCCGGCGTCGGCGGTGGTGCCGGACAGGCCTTCGAAGAAATCCCGCTTGACCGGCAACGGGATCGCGTTCGATTCGATGGCCTCCGTCGCTGGAGCGGGATCGGGCTCCAGAGACCACTCTTCGGGGGCGAGCAACGGATTCATCACGCGGGCATTCGTCCAGCGGACATTGATCACCTTGGCCTCGTCACCAGAAGAGGTCTTCTCAGGGGTCGTCGGCATCGGCGAGTCGCCAACGGACTTAAACGGACTACTGTCCCCGCTGGCAACCATTTTGGTCCGAGCGGTAATCGCATACTTCTGGTCATCGAACGACAACTGGTCCAATTTGATCTTCATCCGCTTGCCCCCCTCCATTTCCAGGAGGACGGTGTCCCCGTCAAGATCAAGAAACTTCGCCTGGAGTTCGTGCTTGCCGGTCTTGTCGACCCACTTGCGAGCTTGCTCCTCCTGCCCAAAGACAACCGAGGAAATGAAAATGAGACAGAACAACACGGTCAAGTGAGATGAAGTGCGAAACGACATTCGTTACCCCTTTTTCCCCAAGAATTCGGAGGGTGCGACGGAAGTCTTACATTTATAATTTATCTGTGCCGCGAATCAACCCTGTCGACGTGACAAACGTGTTCAAACTCACCCATTGAGTCCGGCAGCGTCGAGAAGAGCAGCCGTCAAATCAGGCCGAGACGTCATCGTGTGGGTGAATTGCCAACGGTGAGCGAGCTCAGCAAGTGTTTTCCCTAACAGGGGATGGAAAACGTCGTCGGCAATCTCCGCAAGGGGAACAATCAGGAAGGGACGATCCGTGATTTCCGGATCGGGAATCGTCACCTCCTCGGTCTGAACCAACAAGCCGCCGAAGAGGGAGATGTCGAGATCCAGGGTCCGTGGAGCGTTTTTGTTGCCGGGGATCCGGACTCGCCCGCACTGGCTCTCCACCTGCCTGAGCATGAAGCGAACCTCGCTCCATTCCATCTGAGTGCGGATGCGAATGGCCCCGTTGCAGAACTTCGGCTGATTCACATCGCCCACCGCCTCGCTCTCCCAGACCGTTGAGACGGCCTCAATCCGTTCCCATGCCGCCAACAGTTCCGCAGCTTTCGGGAGGTTGTGTTCAGGGTCGATATTCGAACCAAAAGCGATGAGAACGTCGACGGGAGGTCGATCAGTCATCACGTGAACGCTCGATCGTGACCCCAACGGATCTCGCGAAACGCAGCGCCCCGGGCTTCTCGACTTTGACGAGGACCTTTTGAACGCGCGGGTCTTCGAGGCAGCATCGGGCGACTTCTTGTGCGAGCTTTTCGACCAGCAGGTACTTCGATCCCTCAACCAGGGTGATCACATTTTTGCAGATGGTCCGGTAGTTTACCGTTTGATCAATGTCGTCTGAGCATCCCGCGTCTCGCAGATCGGTCTCCATGGTCAGAGAGATCACAACATCCTGGAGGGTTTCCCGCTCCTCGGGGTTGATTCCGATAATCGTTCGCAGCAACAGGTCGTGAATTTCAATTTGGTCAGACATCTGGCGATCGCGGCGATTTCCGTGAGTTGAATGTTTCACAGCATGATAGTTGTTTTCTGCGAAACGGCACCCCCGTTTCCAAAGTTCAAAGCTGTTCCCCCCCGGTCACGTGTAGCACCTCCCCGGTGACAAAGTCCGCCAGTAGCAAATATCGCATCGCCGCCACGATCTCCAGCGGGTTCCCTGTCCGTTGGAGCGGATTCTTCGCCGCCAGCTTTTGAAACTCTTCCGTCGATCCTTCGGGTGGCGGAAGAATTGCCCCCGGGGCGATGCCGTTGACGCGAACTCGCGGTCCGAGTTCCTGCGCCAAAAGTCGAGTCTGCGCCGCGAGGGCAGCTTTGGCAATCGTGTAAGCCGTGTGTCCCGGAACGGGTCTCAGGGCTCGCCAGTCCAGCAGATTGACGACTGTTCCCTCGGAATTCGGGCTCAGCTGGCGGATGAATGCCTGCGTCAAAAAGAATGGCAACTTGAGGTTAATATTGAGATGGCGGTCCCAACTCTCCTCACTCGTCTGTTCGAAACGAGCCGATTCAAAAATCGCGGCACAATTGACGAGGATTGTCGTTTCTCCCAATTGTGTGTGGGCGGTCTCGACGATCTTTGATGCCGCCCCCATGGGATCGGAAAGATCGGCTTGGACTGCGATTGATTGGACTCCGAGTCCCTGAATCTCCTTGACAGTCTTCTCCGCCGCCTCAGTGGATGTTCCGTAATGAACACAGACGTTGACGCCATCTTCCGCGAGTGCCAGGCAGATCTCCCGGCCAATTCGTTTCGCTCCCCCCGTGACAATGGCTGTTGATCCCGCAAGAATCATGTGTCCCTGTCCTTTCTCCTCATCATTCGGGCGATTGTAGGCCCGATTGCCAGACTTCCATGCCACACGCGATCGAGAATTCGGATTTCGCCAGGGCAAATCGGACTCCGATCGCCTTCTGCATCACGGATCTCGATCCCGGCGGAGCCGAGAAAGCACTTTATCAAATCCTCAAACATCTCGATCTAGAGATTTGGTCCCCTACCGTCTATTGCCTTGGTCCGGAAGCCGAGTTGTGTGACGCCATCCGGCCACTGGGAATTGAAGTGGAATGTTACGGTGCCAAAAGTTCCCAGAACTTGGGAGTGGTCCTCTGGTTGTTCCGCCGACTGAAGCGACGTCCGCCCCAGATTCTTCAGTGCCTCCTGTTCCACGCGAATATCGTGGGCCGAGTGGCGGGACGACTCGCCGGAGTCCCAGTGATTGTCGCCGGACATCGCGTCGCGGAACACGAAAAACGCTGGCACCTGCGGGCGGAACGGTGGACCCAACGGCTGGTGGACCACCACATTTGTGTCAGCCAGGGAGTGGCCGACCATTTGTCCCGCGAAACGGGAGTTCCGTTGTCAAAAATTACCGTGATCGCCAATGGCGTCGAAATCCCGGCCGGAGTCGAGCCCGTCGATTTGCGTCGGGCGTTTGGAATCCCAGAAGCCCACAAGGTCGTCCTCGCCGCCGGTCGCCTCCATCGACAAAAAGGTTTTGACTTGTTGTTGGAAACGTTCCCCAACGTGCTCTCCCAGGCCCCTCAGACGACTTTACTGATTGTTGGGGACGGCCCGGAACGACCCGCGTTGGAAGACCAACGGAGTCGGCTCCGATTGAAAGAGCAGGTCGTCCTTCCAGGTCGCGACTCGAACCTTCCCGGTGTCATGGCGGCCTGCGACGTGTTCGTCCTTCCCTCGCGTTGGGAAGGGATGCCGAATGTTGTTCTGGAGGCAATGGCAATCGGATTACCCGTGCTCGCGGCTCCGGTTGAAGGGATTTCCGAACTGCTGCTTGAACACAACAATGGTTCCGTCGCCGACCCCAGAAACCGCGAGGAGTGGGCGTCCCGTCTTATTCTTCTGCTTCGAAACGATCAACTTCGAATCGAGTTTTCACGTGAGTCGCAAGTCCTTTGCAGAAAGCTGTTTACTTGGGATTCGGTGGCGCAGGATTACGAAGAATTGTACCGGAAATTGGCAAATCTGTGACAAATTCGGACCGAAAAGATGACGTCGCAGTCCCGTGCCAGAAACTGAGAATCTTTTTAGAAAGTTTCAATTCCTAGGGAGATTTGAGGCTACGTCGCCAAGCCGGATTCTGGAGCCAAATCCGATTTCGAGGCGGCTTGACTCAACGGCTGTTGCGAATAAATTTGTGCCCGTGGGGATCGATGGGAACGGTGATGCAAGTCACCCGAACCACCGAAAACGAATGTTCACATCACCTCGATCTCATTTGACTTCTGGGCGGTTCGAGCCTTCGTGTCAAATTACTCCCTCTTCTTTTGCAACGGTCGTCACGAGGACGGCACGGGGGCTTCAAACGTGGTGCCTTTGGCAGCGTGTGGCCCCGAGCGTTTGCGGATTCGGGATGGAGCGGACATCGAGAAAGGCCAACATTGTTGGACCCTTTCCAGATTGGCCCGGCGTTGATTTCAGCATTCTCGTTGATATCAACTTCGGGATCGTTCGGAGTTCGCGTACTTCATCATCCGTTTACCGGAGTTTCACAATGAGTTCCTCTGTGAGATCGTTTGCGATTCCCGCTGCGCGGTCGCCGAAAGCTGAATGGGACAGCCATCCAGACTTGAGTGGACTGACGTATCGGGCCATTGACGCATCAGAATCCTCAGAGACATAGTAATTGAAAAAAGTCGACCCATCGAAATCTAGGACACAATGGCAGTTTCCGCATGCTACCGGGCAAGCGGATTGAGCAGCCAGGATCGGCTGCTTTTTTATCTGGCGTCGGACATGGCTCCTTCCTCACCGATTGCCAGACTTTCGCCCATCCAGCGCCGCACGGACGCGGCGCTGGGCGAAAGGCGTTTTCCGTGGTCACAAGCCGTGGTTTGACCTCGTTTGCGTCCGTATCAATCGTGATTCCGGATCAGCTTGCGAAACTCCCGGAACGCACGCGTATTCGCCACGTCAGCTGAGGACAATCCGGCACGACGGGCTTGGTCGACGCCAAATTCCATGAGATCCAAATTCTCCGGCGAATGGGCATCGGTGTTGATGACGATGGGGATCCCGTGGTCTTTGGCGGCGGCCGCTTGAATATCATCCAAGTCCAGCCGATGGGGGTTGGCGTTGATCTCCATCATCACGCCGTGGTCCGCCGCGGCTTTGAATAACTCGGGGAAGTTGACGTCGGCCGCGCTCCGTCGGCCCACCAGCCGTCCACACGGATGGCCGATCAATGAGACATACGGATTCTTCACCGCATTCAAGAGCCGTTTCATGATCTGCTCGCGCGGCTGTCGGAGACCATAATGCAGGACCGCAATCACCCAGTCTCCTTCGGCCAAGACATCGTCGGGAAGGTCCATCGTCGCGTCTTCCAGAATGTCACATTCGATCCCACAGAGCACTTCGATGTCGGAATACTCCTCGCGAATCTTGCGAATCTCCTTCCAATGGGCGCGGAGCCGGTTAGCGTCCAGACCATTGGCCATGGAGACTCGCTGAGAGTGGTCGGTGATGGCGATGTATTCAAGCCCCCGTTCGCGAGCCCCCTCGATCATCTCGCGAATCGAGGCGGTCCCATCGGTGGCCGTCGTGTGCATATGCAGGTCACCGCGGATGTCAGCGAGAGTCAATAGTTCGGGGAGTTTCCCTTGTTCCGCGAGTTCAATCTCCCCTCGATTCTCGCGGAGTTCCGGGGGGATCCATGGCAGATCGACGGCCGCGTAGACTTCTTCTTCGGTTTTGCCTGCGACGAGACGGTCTCCATCGTAGAGGCCGTATTCATTCAGCTTGTAGCCCCGATCCTGAGCGCGGCGGCGGATGACGATGTTGTGTTCCTTAGACCCGGTAAAGTATTGCAGCGCGGCCCCGTAGGACTCCGGAGGAACAACTCTCAGGTCCAATTCGATCCCCGAATCGAGTTTCACGCGCTGCTTGGTTTCGCCCCGTTGAAGGACTTTCTCGACACGCTCATGCGTTGCGAGGCACTCCATCGCGGCTTCGGGATCGCTGGTTGTGACCAGAACATCGAGGTCGCCGCAGGTCTCTTTCCGGCGTCGGCAACTTCCGGCCACCATCGCGTGTTTGACTTCCTCGAGTTGTTGGAGTGATTCGACAATCGCGTCCGCCGATTCTCTCGCCGTCGAGATCAGAAACCGGGTTTCCTCCTCCGCGAGTTCCTCCAGCCCCGCGAGGATTGACTGTTCCGTCTTCTTGCCGAATCCTTTTAGTTCGGCAACTTTGCCTGCTTGAGCGGCGGCCTTGAGATCGTCGACGGATTGGATGGACAACTCGTCGTAGAGCACTCTTGCCTTCTTCGGCCCCACTCCGGGCAATCGCAAGATCTTCAACAGATCGGCAGGAAACTCCTCGCGGAGTTCTTCCAATAACGGGAAGGTGCCATCCTCCAGCAACTGATGAATCTTGAAGGCGATATCCTTGCCAATGCCGGAAATCTTGGTGAGGTCCACATCTGACCTTTGAGCCAGATCAGACAAAGCCTCGGAGAGATCCAATACCGACTTAGCGGCGTTGCGATAAGCCCGAATCCGAAAGGGGTTTGCCCCTTGGAGTTCGAGAAGTTCTGCAGTTTCTTCAAAGAGCTTCGCAATCGACCGGTTTGTCATTGTGCTGGCTGACGTTTTGTTGAGATGGGCCAATAAAAAACGGAGAAGCTCCGTGAAGAAGCTTCCCCGTCATAGTGACAATTGCCGGTCGGGCTGTCGAATGCCGATTCCCGATCAATGTTGACGCCAAGCCAAAAACCTGGACGCGAAACCCGTTACTGCCGAAACAGTTCGCTGGTTGTTCCGTTGGAGGAGTCCTGACCGGGGCGGCGGTCGTTACGGAAGCGAGAGGATGTCTGACCGGTCGAGGCTCGGTTGCCGCCGAGAACTTCATCGACCCCCGTACTTCGCGCCCCCGATTTCAGGTTGAACGGGCGTTCCTGGCCAGCGACGAACAAACGCTGTTGAGGCTCGTGGCCGATGTAGTTCAGAAAGTCTTTGAACCGGACAATCCGGACCCCGGAACGCAACGCTTCTTTTTCCAACGCATTGAGTTCCTCAAGAACCCGTTTCATTTCCGCTTGCTTCTCACTGAAACCCGCGAATTTCGTTGGATCCGGTGCTTCGCCGACGACAAAGAACTTGGATCGCACAGTGACGCGACCATCGGCCGGTTCACGGATTCCTTGGTCATTGAGTTCCACCTCGATTCCAGCCCCAGCGTTGTCGAGAACGTTGTGGAGCAATTCCCGGTCACTCTCTCCATCTGAGTTCATGTCCAGAATCCCAGCAAAGGAGAACAGTTCCTGTGCCCCCTTTTCCCAGAGCGGAGAGTAAATCGGATCCCCTTCCTGAATCGGACGGGAAATATCGTCGTCCAGAATCTTGCAGATGGCTGTATGTGGTCCCCGGATCTCAGTCACTTCGACCTTCGCTTTGATGTCACCGGTTCCCCTTCCGACGCCGGAGTGGCTCTGAATGTAGACGCTGAAACCAACCTGCTTTCGAAGATTGTCGGCGGAGCCGAGATCAATCCAGACGTCCCGGGTGGTGTTGTTGATCCGAACAATTTTTCCATCGGGCTTGTCGAAGCTCATATTCTCGACTGCATTCAACCGTTGACGCAAAAACTGAACGGTTGTCTCAAACTCGGCGATTTTCCCTTCCAGATCTTTGCGGACTCGCTCCAGTTCGTCACGAAGCTTTTCCTTTTCGACCTGTTCATTTTGAAAGGCCTCGCGCCATTTGTTGATCTCACTGTCCTTCTGAGCGAGCAGTTCATCTCGGTCGGTCACCAGTTTCTGCAACTGCGATTCGGAATCCTGTTGGGACGTGGCCAGTTGTTGGGCACGGTCGCGATGC
>JAGQQQ010000648.1 GCA_020426125.1 Planctomycetaceae bacterium | reverse complement strand
GCGACCAGTACGATCACCGCTCCAATCACAGACATCAGGAAACTGGACGGCTGAAGCAGGTTCCCGCCATTGAAAAGAGCGGAAATCGCCCCGCCTGCGAAGGAGCCCAGCACTCCCAATGCAATTGTCGACAACCAACTCATCGCTTGCCGCCCCGGGACAAGCAACCGTCCCAAGGCTCCGACAATCAAGCCAAACACCAGCCAAGTCAAAATCGCACCAATCGTATTCATTCTTCTCACCCTCTTTCTTGAAATCCGCCGCTGTTTATCGGTTCACTTCTCTATCAACCGAATCACCAATCGTGACTCAGTCGACAACAACTCCCTCACTCCGCAGATGGCGTTCCAAAAGTTCCACATTTTTCTTATTGGCCTTCCAGAAAAAGTCAAACAGGTCTCCAGCGACCGGGACAGAGCCAACAAACAGGTCTCCCACGGAGTTGCCGATCATTCTCAGAAGCATGCCTTTGGGAATGCCGATTTTCCACGCTTCATGAATGATCCAAGCGGACATCCCGGCCGTGACCACGTCGCCCCCGACCGGAATCAGACCAACAAGTCCATCGAGTCCAATCGATGTGCCGATGACCGGAATCTTGAACTGTCCGTCGAGCAGTTTGGCCAGACGCTGAACGCGGCGAAATCGCTTGATGCGTTCGGCGTCAGACATCGTTGAGACGACCTCGCCTTGAAGCACTGTGGAAGCTGCCATTTCGGCTCCTTGAACTTTGAAATCATCAAAGGATTATGCATATTCTACGCCGAAGGCTCGCAAATCTTGGCCATGCAACGGATTCACCGTTGAAAACGCAGCAAATCTGGTTGCCCATCGCCCGAATTGACCGCTTTGGCATCAGAAGCGCCATGCAGAACGAGACCGCTGGCCTTGAAAAAGCGGGCTCTGATACGGTGAGCCGAAGGCGGTTGTTCGATACACTGACGACGTTCGGACTGGTCCGAAATGCCCAACGAGTTTCCGTATTCAGGACTTCCCATGGAACTGACTCGCGAGAACGTCGCCAAGATCGCCCGTTTATCCCGTTTGAGTCTCAGCGACGAAGAACTCGACCGGTTCACCGAACAATTGGGGGAGATTCTGGACTACGTCCAACTTCTAAATGAAGTGGACACCAGCGGAGTGGAACCGATGGCGCACGCTGGAGACCTCACCAACGTCTTCCGCGAGGATGAACCGCACCCTTCATTGCCGCGGGATCAGGCTTTCGCCAATGCCCCGAAGTCAGACGGCAAATACTTCTTGGTGCCGCCGATCTTGGAGACGGGAGAATAAGCTCGAAATCGTCGTCGGGGCCACACACGTGAAGTGCGGGGCGAACGGCGTGTGTTGCTCGACCGTCGCTTGATGAACAATCGTGTCAGAGCACGCCCTTTGATGACGGAACGCCGGTTTGCCGGGGATCAATGGTCACGGCCATCCGCAGGGCGCGAGCCGTCGCTTTGAACATGGCCTCCGCGATATGGTGGCTGTTGCGACCGTGGTGCAGGACCAGGTGCAGGTTCATCAGGGCATTCGCGGCGAAGGCTTGCCAGAAGACTTCCACCAATTGAGAGTCAAATTCGCCGATCTTCTCCGTCGGGATTTCGTAGTTGTCGACAAACCAGAACCGTCCGCTTAGGTCCAGCGCAGACGTGACGAGCGTTTCCTCCATCGGCAACGTCATGGAGCCATACCGATGGATTCCCCGCTTATCGCCGACCGCCTCCCGGAGGGCCTGACCGAGACAGATGCCCGTATCTTCGACGGTATGGTGCTGATCAACATCGAGGTCACCGACCGCCTTGACGGTTAAGTCAAAGAGCCCATGTTTGGCGAACAGCGTGAGCATGTGATTGAAAAACCCGACACCCGTGTCGATCTCAGCGGTGCCGGTCCCATCGAGATTGAGGGTGAGTTGGATATCCGTCTCGGCGGTCTTTCGATCGATCGTCGCAATGCGTGCGGTCATGGTCTGGCAAATTCTGGAAATCGGGTGATTGATTGGGGGAGGGACCGTATCACTGGAGTCGGCGAGCCACAAGAGGTGGGTTCCTACGTTCCCACGATCTCTTGAAGGGCAGTCAGAAACGTGTCGATTTGGGAATCGGTCCCGACGGTGATGCGAAGGCCGTCGAGGAGTCCACCCGGATGGCGATCGTCCTCTGCAAGGGCGTTAGGAAACTTCATGTATCGCACGAGGATCTTACGAGCCTTCAACTCCTGGTAAATGTCCTCGTGGCTTCGTTCGGGATGGGTACACCAGACGAAGTTCGCCTGACTGGGAATCACGTCAAACCCGAGCGAAGAGAGGGAATTCTGGAGTCTTGATCGCGTCGCGACAATCTTGGCTCGATTGGCGAGCATCCATTCCTGATCGCGAATCGCCGCCTCTGCTCCGGCGAGCGCCAGGGCATCACAGTTGTAGCTGTCTTTGACCTTCCGCATCCCAGCAATCAAGTCGGGATGGGCGACCGCAAACCCAAAGCGCAGCCCCGCGAGGCTGTAGGACTTGCTCAAGGTGCGGGTCACGATGATCTGGTTCCCTTTCTCTGATCGCAGGAGTTCCATCTGGTGTGGGGTGTCGGGAAAATCGCCATACGCTTCGTCAAGGACGAGGATTCCATGCGGAGGGACCAACGACAGAATCGTTTCGTCGCTCCAGCGATTCCCAGACGGAGAATTGGGGTTCGGAACAAACAAGAGCTTCGTCTGGTCAATCAACGGCTTGTTGAGTTTCAGATTCCACGACCAGTCGGAGTTGAGTCGCAATCGCGCATGCCGCGTTCCCTGAATCTCCGCAAGGGTTTCATACAGAATGTAGCTGGGATACGGGAACGCGATCAGGTCATTCGAGTCCGCGAACGACCGGACCAGCATCGTCAGGTTTTCGTCGCTGCCATTGGCGGGGAGAATCCAGTCCGGTTCCACACCCAGCACTTCGGCCGCGGCCCGGCAGAAGGACCGTCCCAACGGATCCGGATAGACGTGCAGCCGGTCCTGGGCCGTTTTGGTGATGGCTTCAATCACTCGAGGCGACGGCGGATACGGATTTTCGTTGGTATTGAGTTTGACCCAACCCGATTCCTGCGGCTGCTCGCCAGGAACATAGGCATGCAGGTTTTGAACATTCTCGCGAAACAGAGACATGGAACCTTCACAGTCGTTGACGATGTCTGGGAGCGGAGGTTTGACTAAATGCCGAGCGTGATTGTTGGGCGCTCAAACGCAAAGAAATTCGAAAACTCAAATTCCAA
>JAGQQQ010000647.1 GCA_020426125.1 Planctomycetaceae bacterium | reverse complement strand
AAAACCGGCAACATCGCAAAGACGTAGCGAACATGATGGTTCATTCCCCGCTGCAAAGACGCCAGCAGCAGGATCCCCAGCGCCGGGACTACCAGTGCGAGCAATGGAGCGAACTCCCGCCGCAAATTTCGATTCCGGATGAAGGAGCCCAACGCCCATGCACACAGAATCCAAACCCCGACGGGAACCTTGAAGAACAATCCCACCAGGTAATAGTGCCACCAACCTTCTTGACTCCATTCCCCCAACAGATAGCTCCACATTCGCTGCTCGAAATCCCATTTCTGAACGTCGATCCCCAGCAAGTATTCCTGCGGGAAGGGAACAGGAATCCCCCCCCAAATGCGTTCGCGGAATCGATTCCCTGGGGGATCCAACTCGGGATCCAACGACTTCCCGGTGAAACTCCGGCTGTAAAAGTTGAACTCGCGAAGGGGCGTTCCCGTGCCTTGATAGAGGTAGCCCGTGTTTAGAATATGCAGGCCTAGGAGCAGGATGGCCGTCAGTTGCAAGAACTCCCCTCCCCAGGACCGGGGTGATGCGCTGCGGTCGGCGGAAAGTTGCCCGCATCGCCAAACGAGCCAGAGGCCGGGCCAAATCATGAGCAGTGACACCCAATAAGTTTTGGTCAATAACGCCACTCCCAGACAAATTCCGGCCAGGGTCCCGTTCTTCCAGGTGGGGGATTTCAGCCAATGTGAAAATCGCCAGGCCGCCAAGAGGCCACACGCCACCGCCGGGACATCAGGCGTGATGAGCGAGCCGTGCCCGAGAATATTGGGAGAGAAACACCAAAGCGACGCGGCCATCAGCCCGCCCCAGTCTCCCCGGAGTTCTCGGCCCCATCGCCAGCAGACGATCAACCCCAGCAGCAAAAACGGCAGGCATGCCCAGCGTGCCATTCGAAAGAATTCAAACGACCGTTCTCCATTGGCCTCGAAGAAATCGTGGGCGACTTGCCACTCGGGTCGTCTGGCCGTGTTCGCGGTGTAGCGGGACCAGTCTTCCTGATGCGGACTCATTATCAGGGGGATCGCCGCCACCAATCGGGGCAGGGGAGGGTTGACCTTGTAGAGATCGAACCGCCCCGTTCGCCAGATCGCCAAACCCGCCGGCAGATGGGCCACTTCGTTTTCCGTCGGCGAGTATCGGAAGGTGAGAATGGTGCAGAGAACCAAATGAGCGAATGCCAGCCCCCCGAGAACGGCAAGCCGTACCCCGCGAGGCCAGCCTGAATCCGTCTCGGCCTCGGAGTGCGTGTCATCAGTCTTCCGAATCGACGTCGCCATCTGTACGCGGCTCCCCCTCTTTCGGAGACCATTCCTCGCCATTCCGCCCGGTCAACTTGCCGTTCATCACCAGGATTTTCCAATCCCCTGGGGCTTCGAATCTGTCGAAAGATTTCTCGGCACGTCGCATGAATTTTGACCGGGGTACTGGCTGAGCGGCGATTCCTTCCCTAGCATAACAGTCCTGCCTGATGGAAATCACCCACCATCCCCAAGATGGTGCCCCGCCTAGAAACTGCCCGCAACCGTTGTCCCGTGTTTCACAATGTCGGATCGTGAATCTCCACTTGTGACGTGGATCGCAGAGAGAATCAGAAGGAGTTGTGTGATGGATCGTGTTCGACGAGCAATTGTTCCGATGCTCTTGATTGGCCTCTTCGCGGCCAGCCTGCCAACTGGGTTGCTGTCGCCCAAAATCGCATCCGCCCAGGACGCAAAAAAAACACACCAGGCCGACGATCAGGCCGCCCCCCAGGAGAATCCTTTTCCCGGACGATTTCCCGCTCCCAGCCTCGATGGCGGGACCGAGTGGATCAACACTTCAGGCCCCATCGATCTCCGCGAACTTCGCGGCAAGATTGTCCTTCTCGACTTCTGGACCTACTGCTGCATTAACTGCATGCATGTCCTGCCCGACCTGAAGTATCTTGAGCAGAAATATGGTCGGCAGCTGGTTGTGATCGGCGTGCACTCCGCGAAGTTCGACAATGAAAAACAGACTGAGAACATTCGAGACGCCATCCTCAGGTATGAGATCGAACATCCGGTGGTGAATGACAGCGAGATGCTGATCTGGCGCAAGTTCGGCACTCGAGCATGGCCGACGCTGGCTCTGGTCGATCCGGAAGGCAGGTACATCGGATCGCAGAGCGGCGAGGGAAATCGGGAACTGTTTGACCAGGTCATCGGCAAGTTGGTCGAGTACCATCGCTGGAAGGGAACGCTGGACGAGAATCCGATTTTGTTCAGTCAGGAATCTGAAAAGACCACCGCCACTCCACTCAGATATCCGGGCAAGGTGCTGGCGGACGCGGAATCCGGAAGAGTTTTTATTGCCGACACCAGTCACAACCGAATCGTGGTCTGTGACATGAACGGCCAACTGCTGGATCTGGTCGGCTGCGGAAATATCGGCACTCAGGACGGGGCCTTTGAACAGGCCGAGTTCGATCATCCTCAGGGAATGGCACTTGTCGGCGATCTGCTGTACGTTGCGGATACGGAAAACCACCTTCTGCGAGTCGTGGATCTGCCCGCTCGTCGAGTCCGCACGCTGGCCGGGACAGGTCGGCAGGGACGAACAGGACGAGACACGGGAGGACCTCTGCTGACAACATCTCTGAACAGTCCATGGTCACTGGCCCATTCCAATGGCACGCTGTTTATTGCCATGGCGGGCCCTCACCAGATCTGGTCGCATCACATCGGCGATGATCACATTGCTGTCTTCGCCGGATCGGGCCGCGAAGACGTCATCAACGGAGCGTTGACGGAAGCCGCCTTTGCGCAACCATCAGAACTGACGATCGATGACAGCGGGAAGTTCTTGTATGTGGCCGACAGCGAAGGCTCGGCAGTCCGCCGGCTGAACACGTCCCCCAACGGAACAGTCACCACGGTAGCCGGAACCTCCGAACTGCCGGCAGGTCAGTCGTTGTTTGCCTTCGGTGACGTGGATGGCACCGCCCAGGCAGCTCGTTTTCAGCATCCGCTGGGCGTTGTGTTCGCGGCCGGCCGGCTCTATGTCGCTGATTCATACAACCATAAAATCAAAGTAATTGATGAAGAAACGGGCCTTACCACGACGTGGCTGGGTGATGGCGTCGCCGGTACGGAACTGCAGCCGGCCCGATTCAGCGAACCCGGCGGACTCGCGGTGGCGGCCGGGAAACTG
>JAGQQQ010000646.1 GCA_020426125.1 Planctomycetaceae bacterium | reverse complement strand
CGCAAGCAAGGTGTGGGGTAAAAAAGCGAGAAATTCGCAACTCACTGCCGCTCCGAACGGAAAACCCAGCATTCCACAACACCCCCTGCGGGTCACCCGATTTCCTCACCCCTGCGACACCGCATTAAAGTCCACATCGGCAAACATCGCAATCGGCTCACAGCGACGGCACGAGGGAGGTTTGCAAATGACAACTTCGGTGCAGTCTTCGACCGGAACGAGCGCCCGTTCGGCCTTTTGGTGTCCCGGCTGTCCGCCCCGTTTCTTGTTGGTCTTCGTCCGTTTGCGTGGTGGCTTCGCGTGCGGGTGTTGCGTACTGGGGGCAGCGAGGAGTTCTCAGGAGTCTTCTTCAGGGCTGCGAGTTCTGCCTTGAGCGTCGCGACTTCCGCCTGCAACTCGCCGAGCTGCGCGAGCAACAAGCGAATGATCGCCTGGGCCTCAGGCGACTGACGTGCGATCAGCTCTTCAGTCATCTCCAGCGACATACGGAAGGTGTCGCTGATTTCGCCAAATCAGAAAACCCCAATTTTCGCCCCGACCTGTGAACGGTTACGGATGGACAAGGGAAGACGCAGCACTTCCTGGAACGGGAATTCGGGGTCTCTTTCGATAAACTTCTGCGGTAGTTCCTGCCATGAATGAAGCCGAAACACGAGCGGAACATATTGACCCGGCATTGCGGGCGGCGGGTTGGGGGGTGGTCGAGGGGAGCCGGATCCGTCGAGAAGATCCCATCACGCTGGGACGGCTCGAAGGGTTCGGGCGGCGGGCGAA
Source organism: Planctomycetaceae bacterium (assembly GCA_020426125.1). Taxonomy (GTDB): domain Bacteria; phylum Planctomycetota; class Planctomycetia; order Planctomycetales; family Planctomycetaceae; genus HKST-UBA70. The sequence goes on along the minus strand of JAGQQQ010000646.1, from coordinate 1,830 downwards.
ACCGCTCAACGCGGACGATGTCTTGATGTCTTGGAATACGAAGCTCGTTGGGGGGCCCACAGCCGATCGGAGACATGTCGCGATCATCGACACATCACCGAGATATGTCGCTAAAAACCGAAAACAGCGACACGTTTTATTGACGTGTCGCTGGCAACGACATATTCTCGATGCATGGACAATTTACCAAAACCAGTTCAGACAACAGGGGTTACGTGGAATCCGGATATCCCATTCAACGATCTCCCGCCGCTGCCGCCTGCGGTCGAACTGGAGACGCGGGCCGTTCTGAAACAGTGCATTCTGGCCCGCACGGCCCTGGGGGAACTCAAACAAGCGGCACTGTTGATTCCGAATCAGTCGGTGCTGATTAACACCTTGCCGCTGCTGGAAGCGCAGTCGAGTTCTGAGATCGAAAACATCGTCACCACGACCGACAAACTCTTCGCGTACCGCGCCGACGATGAAGGTGCCGACCCAGCCACGAAAGAGGCGCTCCGCTATAGCCAGGCGCTCCTGGAAGGCTTCCATTCCCTTGCCAGCCATCCGCTGACGACTCGCACCGCCGAGATGGTTTGCAGCAAGATCAAAGGCGGGGATATGCGGGTCAGGTCCATTCCGGGAACAGCACTCGCCCGCGAGAGGAAAGGGGGGCGCGAAGTTGTCTATACGCCACCGGTCGGCGAAGACCGGCTCAGGACGATGCTCGCAAACTGGGAGAGATTCCTGCATGAGGAAACCGACATCGACCCGCTCGTTCGGATGGCCGCCGGCCATTACCAATTCGAAGCGATTCACCCATTCACCGACGGGAATGGTCGCACAGGGCGTGTCCTCAACAGTCTGTTCCTGATCCACGAGGGTCTCCTGACGCTGCCGATTCTTTATCACAGCCGCTACATCATCGAAAACAGAGCGGACTACTACCAATTGTTGCTTGGCGTCACTCGCGACAACCGTTGGGAAGACTGGCTGCTGTATCTGATCAAAGGCATCCAGGAAACCGCTGTCTGGACTCGTGAAAAAATTGAAGCGGTGCGTCGATTGATGGATCACACGGTTGAGTTCGTTCGGACCCAACGGTCCAAGATTTACAGTTACGAGTTGTTGAGTTTGATCTTTGAACTCCCGTATTGTCGGATTCAAAACGTGGTCGAGGCAGGCATTGCCAAACGCCAGGCCGCGTCACGATATCTGAAAGAACTGACGGACATCGGTGTCCTTGAGGAACGTTCTGTAGGTCGTGAGAAGCTGTTTCTTCATACGAAGTTCCTCAACCTGCTCATTCGGGTCGACGACTTCTCCCCATACTTCTGAATCGTCTGCCATGAATGAAGCCGAAACACGAGCGGAGCACATTGACCCGGCACTGCGGGCGGCGGGTTGGGGAGTGGTCGAGGGGAGCCGGATCCGTCGAGAAGATCCCATCACGCTGGGACGGCTCGAAGGGTTCGGGCGGCGGGCAAAGCCGCTCATCCCGGACTATATCCTGATCTATCGGAACACGAAACTCGCCACGATCGAGGCCAAAGCGTGGGATCAGAAATTGACCGAAGGCGTGGCTCAAGCAAAAAACTACGCGGAGAAGCTGGCGACTCGCTTCGCGTACTCCACCAGCAGTTCATGGCTGAAATTGGTGAAGCTCAGGTTCCGTGATCTAACTGAGAAAAGCATCCGCCGCGGTTCGTTCCGGAATGTTGCTGAACTGGAAGCAACGATCTCTGGGAAGACATCAAACACTCAAACGGGTATGTCAAACCGTTCCAGTGGACTAAGGAGTGAGCTGAAAACAACTGTCGATTTCCTGGAATTGCCGAACTCCTTGAGGTG
>JAGQQQ010000645.1 GCA_020426125.1 Planctomycetaceae bacterium | reverse complement strand
ATTGCACTCAGGACGGCGTCGTCCCTCGCACCAAACTCCCTGAGATTCTCGCTTTCATCCAACAAGTGGAGCAAAAATACAGCCTGCGCATCGTGAACGTTTTCCATGCTGGCGATGGGAATATCCATCCCATTTTGCTCTTCGACGAACGGGATGCCGATCAGATTAAACGTGTCATCGCGGCCGGGGACGAGATTCTCACCAAGTGCATCGCCCTGGGTGGCAGCGTCACCGGGGAACACGGCATCGGAGTTGAGAAGATCAGCTTCATGGACCAGTTGTTCACCAAAACCGACACGCAAGTGATGGCCGATCTCCGGGAAGTCTTTAATCCCCAGGGACGATGTAGCCCGCACAAACTCCTGCCCACCGCCGGTGGTTGTGGCATGGAGCAGATCGAACGTACTTCGCCGGGTAGACGGGCCGCGATGTAGACGTGGCTCCTCGACCGAACACGAGCGTCGTCGGATTCCCCGATCCCAATGAGAACCGACTCAAACCTCGAAGCTTGACAGGATCGCCCATCTCCGATCGAGCGAATCCTGAACGGCCGTCGGCGAATGCCGGAGCATTTTAGAACAAGACGGACAGCCGCATGCCGGGAATGATCGCGGTGTCTAGAGCCTTCGTGCTGGGTTGAGCAATCTGAAGATCCCCGGTGAGGCGGCACCACGGTGTGATGGCATAGTTGTAGAACAGTTCGAGTCCATACTCGTCCCGTTGCGGCAAGATGGGGGCTGCGAGCCCTTTGAAGCTTTCGCTCAAGCCGACGTAAAAGAAGCCGATTCCGAACGTATCAATCTCTCGGCCGCGAATCAGGCTATGCCCGGCAACACCGCCGTTCGCGACGTAGCGAATGGGATTGGGATTCCCGTCTGAGATTCCGAACTGGCCGAAGATTCCCCACTGTCGGTCTTTGTTACAACAGTCGACCCACAACGCCTGGAAAAAATTGGCATACAGCGACCAGGAATCCGACTGCTCGTTGCCGACGATCCCAATATCGGGGATGAACAAGTAGTCGGAGCGATCGACGGATCGATGGTCAGCCGTCGAGTACGAACCGCCGAAGTTGTAGGTTCCGGGGAGTCCGAGTGGCTCCACGCGAAGTGTCAGGTCGGGAACAATCGTCACGCCCTCGGCATAAGGGTCCTGCAAACCAATCGTAGATCTTTCGCGAGGGTCGAAAACCGTCACCGCGAAGAATGGGAGGCCATCTCGCAGCACAGCACCTCCAATCCCCAATGCCGAGTAGGGGACCGTGCGGCCAAGAATCGGATTGAAGACGAGAGACGTATTCATGAACCCGCCGATTCCGGGGCGGTTCAATCCGAGTTGGGGACTGAACGTCAGGGGGTACTCATCAAGCGTATTGATCTTTCCCGCGTAAACGGCGAAGTTCTCGGAAAGTGCCTGGGTGATTTTAAAGCCTGATAGAGCGGTGATGTCCCGATCTCGTTCCGGAAATGCCATTGCCACGTTTGCCGGCATCAGGAGGCCATCAATATTGTTGACCGACTGTCCGAGTCGGGATTCGCCGTGAAGATCGATGAAGAGACCTTCTTGCAGTCCCGCTTTCTGACCATCGATTTTGAGCAGGTAGTCCATCTTCCCGCCCAGTTCTCCGGCTTGCTCACGGCCGCCGGAGGCGACTCCCTGATAGAACGTCGTCCCGATCAGGTCAAACGCAATCCCTTGTTCCTCCAGGGAACTTCTCGCACCGAAGAGATCACCGAGCAATCTGTCCCGATCCCAAAGGGAATCCTCGAAGCAATACGAATCACAAGAGAGCGACGAGTCACAAGGCAGGCAATCCTGACACTCTCCCTTGCTGGAATAGCCGACAAAGAATGTGAGAGCCAACCCAAAGAGGGTCGCACATTGAAGATTCCAAGCCCTTCGCATACCAGCACTCCCTGACGATGTTTCGGATGGAACGCAAGTGTCCCGATCTTCCTCCATCATCGATCGTAGGGATTTCGGCACGCGATGGGGCTTGGAGAATTTCGCGTTGTATCGATCGAGCCAAATGTTTCACCCGCTGACGGGGTCAGCGTGGGCAATTTGTGCGGGTGGGAACGCTTGTTACAGGCATTCGGTGAAAGGAAACTGACCGGTGGGACAGGATTGCATTCTGTCAACAACAGGTAAGAAATCTTATCTAAGGGCCGACCTATGAAGAAGTGTCTCGGTTTCGGGATGAGCGTGACGCCCGGACTGGGGCATCTTGTCAGCCGGCTCGCTAGTAAATGACGGCAAGGAACTTGGGATCAGGTTAGCCCGTTGGTTCGTGAAAGCATGACGACGGACGTCTATCACGGATCACAATCGGCTGTTTCACGACCTTTTAGGGCCGGAGGCCCGGTAGAACGTCAGCCGGAGCCGGCAGGCTCCGGTTCCGCGTCCATCTCCGAACCACAGGCCCGAAGGGTCGGCAAAACCTTGGTCACAGATTCGTTCTGCCGATCCTCCAGGCCTCATGTTTTTTTTATACCAGCCTGACTGTGGACTGCCGTCCACGGCTGGGGTTC
>JAGQQQ010000644.1 GCA_020426125.1 Planctomycetaceae bacterium | reverse complement strand
GTTCGTCGAAGAGCAAAATGGGATGGATATTCCCATCGCCAGCATGGAAAACGTTCACGATGCGCAGGCTGTATTTTTGCTCCACTTGTTGGATGAAAGCGAGAATCTCAGGGAGTTTGGTGCGAGGGACGACGCCGTCCTGAGTGCAATAGCTAGGAGCAAGTCGCCCAATGGCTCCAAAGGCCTGCTTACGACACTTCCAGAGCAACATCCGCTCCTCATTGGTCTGAGCGCGGCGGACTTCCCGAGCGCCGAATTGCTGACACAAAGTCTCGATTCGTTGTGCTTCCTCTTCAACAGCGACTTCCAGTCCATCGACCTCGATGAGGAGGACCGCCCCTGCGTCAAGGGGGAACCCGAAATGAAAGGCTTCTTCCAGAGCTCCGACGATCCCTTGGTCCATCATCTCCAAGGCGGCCGGGATGATTCCGGCTCCAATGATCCCACTGATTGCTTCCGTGGCCTGGCCGACCGTCTCAAAAACTCCCAACAGCGTGCGATACGCCGCAGGATCACGGGTCAGCCGGACCCAGACTTTGGTTGCGATCCCAAAAGTCCCCTCGCTGCCGACGAATACCCCGGTGAGGTCGAACCCGTTTCCAGGGCCGGTCGGTCCGCCGAGTTGAACCACTTCTCCATTGGGTAGGACGGCCTCGAGGCCGATAACATGGTTGACCGTCACCCCGTATTTCAGCGTATGGGGCCCCCCCGAGTTGGTGGCAACGTTGCCACCGATCGTGCAGGCCCCTTGCGAGGACGGGTCGGGAGCATAATGGAATCCGGATCCTTTGAGTTGCTGCGTCAAGTGGACGTTCACCACGCCGGGCTCAACGACGGCGTAGCGATCCCGGAGATTAATTTCCTGGATCTGCCGCATTCGCGTTGTGCAGATCATCACGCCTCCGCCTACGGGAAGTGTTCCCCCCGCCAGACTTGTTCCCGCTCCCCGCGGAACGAATGGAATGTCATGCTGGTTACAAAGCTGAACAATCCCGGCGATCTGCTCAGTCGTTGTCGGAAAAACGACAACGTCCGGGACGCGCTTTTCCACAATGTAACCATCGCACTCGTAGACGATCAGTTCATCTTCCGAGGCGATGATGTTGTCGTCCCCAACGATGTTCGCGAGATCACGCACAAGTGTGCTTGAGATTGCGGCGGTCATAGCATGTCAACTGGTTGATGGGGCTCTGTCTGACGGGCCGATTGGCTGCCGGTCTTGAATCGAGACGCAGAGCGAAAAAAATTCCCCACGGTGCCGAACAGCACAGTGGGGAGATCCTGCAACCGAACGAAATCCGTTAGCCTTTGTTCTTGATGACCATCACTTTGATGATCTGGCGAGCGCGAGTTTCCTCGATTTCCATATGACGCATCAAAGTGTTCATGAATTCCTTCTCTTCGTCTTCCACAACGCCATCCGCGAGGACGATATTGCAGCTATTCGCAAAGGCGGTTTCCCGCAGTTCCGGAGGCACGGCGGGAGCAACCGAATTCAAGAGCTTCTCCGGGCCGCCTCGTTTCAACATCCCGAGCAATCTGTCCATCATGCCATTGAACTGATTCGGGGAGACGTTCTGGTACATTTTCATCCGTGTCAACGCAACGACGAGGCTCTGTACTTCCTCGTCAGCAATGTGGCCATCGCAAGCGGAGGCACAAAGGAGCACGCCAGCAAAACCTTCGTGAGGGCCGATCGGCTGTTTATCCGTAAAGGAGCCAAACTCTTCGTCAAACAGGTCCATGGGATCCCTTTCGGGTTGATGAATGGATGGGGGGAAAAATCAGCCTTTGTTCTTGACGACCATGATCGAAACGATCTCCTTCGCCTGAGCCTTGTCGATCTCCAACTTTGTCCTCAGCCTTTCCATAAATGCCTTTTCTTCGTCTTCGACCACTCCATCAGCCAGGACGATGTCGCAAGCATTGGCGAAGGCCGTCGGCCGCAGTTCCGGGGCGAGCCCTTCGGCGCAAGCATCGACGAGAACTTCGACTCCCTTGCGTTTCAGGACACCGTGTAGCCGATTGAGCATGTCTCCATATTGCTTTCCGGTAAACCTCTGGTAGAGCTTCATTCGCGCCAATGCGGTGATCAGGCCATGGACCTCGTCATCCGCGATGTGGCCGTCACAGGCACTGGCGCCCAGGAGGATTCCCGCGAACGCCTCCTGATTGGAGAGCTTGGTGGCTCGTTCCATCCCACCGAACAACGAATCAAACAATCCCATACGACGGTGCTCCTAATTGAAGATTTCAAATGACAGAAGTGAGAAGGGAACTTGAGGAAACGGGTGTTGGAGACAGCCAATGGAGACGTGACATTCCCAAAGTGACAAAGGGGGAACAGTCGACGTACCCAACTGCACGAATGTCAGACAATTCTAAGAGCATGGATGGGATTGTCGAGC
>JAGQQQ010000643.1 GCA_020426125.1 Planctomycetaceae bacterium | reverse complement strand
GCGATGACCACCAGCAGTTCGATGATCGTGAAACCATCACGACGCTTTGCTGATGCAGGACGGAAAGACGATTTCATGAATGCACGTTCCCTTCGAATTCGAATGAGTTCGCAGACGGCGATCGCAACAATTGCAATCTTTTGTTCACGCCGACTCTTCAAGAAAGTTGTGTGACCATCACACGGGGGCCGGCTGCCTACGAACGTTCTTCGTTCGGTGCACAAGTTAAGAGTTGGCGTGAAGAACTTCGCAAGGAATTGTGAAAGTTGCGTGAATTTCAGCCTTGGGAAGAGGTGTTTCGCGATGTCGCCCCAAATCATCGCGAATGTGGGTAACTTAGCCGCAATGAATCCAACTTCGGAAGGATTCCTCGTCCACGTTTCGTCCGCTGACGACGATAACAAGATCACCTTCTCCCTGCAGGTCGACGGAATCCGAGAGTGCGGCGGCGATCGCAATCGCTCCGGAAGGCTCAGTTCTTAGTCCATGTTTGTCGTACAACCAGGACATGGCCTGGCGTGTCCGGTCGTCGGAGATGGCGATCGACTCTTGTACAAGTGATTTCAAGATGGGCCAGTTGTGCAGGCCCACATCATAGGAGAGCAGGCCATCGCAGATGCTGGTGGGGTGCTTCAGGCGGACCCGATCGTTTGCCGCGAGCGATTGTCGAAAATCATCAGCTCCGGAAGGTTCGACTCCCACGATCCGGGCTTCGGGAAAACCGTGGGCAATGGAAAGAGCGTGTCCAGCCATCAGGCCCCCTCCACTGACTTGGCAAAAGAAGTGAGAAACTTCGCGGCCTTGTCGCTGCAATTCCTGGACAATCTCAAGACCCCCGACTCCGTTTCCCGCGATCACGTCGGCGTCATCGTAGGGGGAGGCCATCACGGCATTTTCTTCTTCGGCAATTTGTTTCGTCAGCCGGTCACGCTCACCAGTCTGATGATCATTGGCAATGTTGTAGGTTCGGATTTCGGCTCCGAAGGAGCGGGTCAACTCAAACTTGACTCGCGGAGCGGTGTCGGGCATGACGATGATCACGCGTTTGCCGAATTGCTGGCCCGCGAAGGAAATCCCCGACGCGAAGTTCCCAGAGGAATGGGCCGCCACCGGTCGTTCCCCAATCTCCTCGGCGTGGTGGGCCATCCAGTTGAGGGCTCCCATCAATTTGAAAGAGCCGACCGGGGTCCAACCGTAGTCCTTCAGCCAGACACGCCGATTGCGACCGAGTCCGAGTTCTTTTTCCATCCGATACGAACGAATGAGCGGAGCCGGGGAAATGTGCCGTCGAAGGATCTCTTCCGCACAATGGACGTCTTCGATGGTAGCGACTCGGACGGACACCTCGTTCCCCCTTTTGCGATTTGTTGAGATAGCCACATCGACTGCTCCCGCGAGTGTAACGGGGGAAGAGCTTTCCTCGAAGTGTCAGCCCCAAGTTGATGGATTGGCATCCCTTGTGTTCCGGTGATTCTGCTGAGAAAGCTCCGAGGCATCTCTGACGCTGATCGGCGATGTGTCTACAATGTTAAGACTCTGCGATGCGACGCCGCGTGTTTCCCATTCCAGTTTCGATCGATCGTTGTTTCCCATGACACAGAAGTCCGATGCCGTCGTTCTTTTAAGTGGTGGTCTTGATTCCGCGACAGTGCTCGCCGTGGCCAAGGATCAAGGGTTTACTTGCCACGCGTTGTCATTTGATTATGGTCAGCGCCATCGTCTGGAATTGGAAGCGGCGAAAGCAGTCGGGAAGGCGTTGGGTGTGGTCACACATGTCATCCTGCCACTCGATCTCCGCTTGATCGGAGGGTCGGCACTGACCTCCGAGATTGACGTGCCCAAAGACCGGAATGACCAGGAAATGGAGTCTGGGATTCCGGTAACATATGTCCCCGCGAGAAATACCGTATTCCTCGCCATTGCATTGGGGATGGCGGAGACGATTGGGGCGTTCGACCTCTTCATTGGCGTGAATGCTGTCGACTACAGTGGCTATCCTGATTGTCGACCTGAGTTCATCGAGCAGTTTGAACGGCTGGCGAACCTGGCAACGAAAGCCGGCGTCGAAGGGACCGGCGGGTTCCGTGTCCACACTCCGCTCATCGAGATGACGAAGGGGGAGATCATTCAACGCGGGATCGATCTGGGGGTCGATTACGGCCTGACGCTTTCCTGTTACGACCCTCAAACCGATGCCACGCCCTGCGGGCATTGCGACTCTTGCCAGTTACGGGCTCGCGGGTTCGCCGCCGCGGGGCTCGTGGATCCTGCCCTGAGACGTCGCTCGACATGATCGGGAGAGGTGCCGAGCTAACGCCGATATCGATCTATGATTTTGGCAATCTCCTGTAGCGCGATGTCGGCCGCGTCTGGCCGGACCAGAGCTTGATCGAGGGAACCGTAGTGTTCTTCGAGGCAGTGCAGGAGGAGATCCTTGATCTTCTTTTCGTCGGGACCGTACGGCAGGGACGAAGACTCATAGAGCCGCTCCAGTTGGGCTTCCTTCTCAGTCGCCCAGCGGCGGATTTCGTCTTCGGAAACGTCTCCCCGGCGAATGGCCTTCATGTGCTCACGTCGGCTTTTCTCCTGGAGGTCGAGTTCTCCTTCACGGAGGATCTGTTCGCACTCGGAAAGAAGCCGCACGACGTGATAACCGAACTTGACGTCGAAACCGAATTTCTCGCGGAGTTCGAGCCGCTTCCCGACCGGGTTCTTGCTGCTCATTTTGTGCAACTGCGAATAGGCGTAGCCTTTGAACTTATGCCAGCATCCCTTGTGCAGAAAGCTGCGTCGTTGCTGGCGGACCAGTTCTCCAATTCGCGTCATATGGAGAATGGCTGTCTGCGGAACGAACAGGGAGTCGATCATGTTCGGGTTGTTCTCCATGCACAGGTGAAAATACTTTACGATGCTGTAGATGGAGAAGTCGTACTCACGGCCCTTCCCGCTCAGGGCGGTTGGATCCTGAATGTGGTGTTCCTGATATTGGTCGAACCGATTCGTCTGCCGGCCGAACCCCGGGATCTCTCCGCGCAGATGCGGAAAAACGTCTTCTTTCGGAGGAATGGCCCAGCCGTAGATGTCCATATCGGAGGAATCAGAGGAGACGCCGTAGGCCATGGAACCCATCATCGTCAGGAAATGGCAGTTCGAAGGGAGCCACTTCGGCGGATGAATCAGTTGGCGGTCGTACAGGTCGTTGAGCAGCATCGCGTCGATCTCCGTTCACTGGCCGGAAACACAAACAGTCTTGCATGTCCGGGGCGGGATGGACACCGGGAAGTGGTGTCGGTTCGGAGGTGTTCCAGTCGATCACGCGCCCGAAGTCTGGTCGGAACGCTTGCTGTCTCCTTTGAGGTAAAGTGACAAGACAGCCAGATCCGCGGGGGTGATTCCAGAGATGCGCCCCGCCTGTCCTAAGTCGGCCGGGCGGACACGTGCGAACTTTTCACGGGCCTCTGCTCGCAACTGGGGGACGGCATGAAAGTCGAACGTCCCCGGAATCTTGATGGACTGCGTGGCAGACTGCCGTTCGATTTCGAGTTGTTGACGTTTGATGTAGCCGCTGTATTTCGTCTCGATTCCGACCTGCTCCCGGACACGGGGGGCCACCTGGAGTTCCGCGAATTCGCTCGACATGTGGCAAAGCTGGTCCCAATCGACTTCCGGGCGGCGCAGCCACTCTTCGAGAGTCTTTCCGTCGTGTCGGACCCGCCGGAGGACGTCGAAACAGAGCGAGATCTCGGCTTCATAGGCTCGAAGCTGATCGATCCGCTCCGGGCTTGCGAGTCCAATCTGCTGAGCCAGCGGAGTCAACCGTCGGTCGGCGTTGTCCTGCCGCAGCAGCAGGCGGTACTCCGCTCGCGAGGTAAACATTCGATAGGGTTCGTCGACTCCCTTGGTGACGAGATCGTCGATCAGGACCCCGAGATAGGCTTGCGATCGGTCAATGACAAAGGGGGGCTTCTGCTGAATCTTGAGCGCCGCGTTGGCTCCCGCGATCAGACCTTGCCCGGCGGCTTCTTCGTAGCCGGTCGTCCCATTGATTTGACCCGCGAAATACAGGCCGGCGACACGCTTCGTTTCCAAGGTGTTGTGCAGTTGCGTCGGAGGAGCGAAGTCATATTCGACGGCGTAGCCATATCGCATGATCTGGGCCTGTTCGAGTCCCCGGATGGCATGGATCATCTTGTCCTGCACGTCACGGGGCAGGCTGGTGGAGATTCCGTTGCAGTAGAACTCGAGGGTGTGGCGACCTTCGGGCTCCAGGAAAATCTGATGGGATGACTTCTCCGCGAAGCGAACAACTTTGTCTTCGATCGAGGGACAATATCTTGGCCCCGTCGACTGAATCTGGCCGCTGTACATAGGAGCCCGGTGCAGATTCGCGGTGATCGCGTCGTGCACCTCCGGGTTGGTTTCCGTGAGCCAGCAAGGAATCTGAGGTTGGGCGATCCGTTCCGTGAGATAGGAAAACGGCGACGGCTCGTCGTCTCCGGGCTGTTCTTCGAGAACGGAGAAGTCGATGGTGCGGCCGTTCAAACGGGCGGGCGTGCCGGTTTTGAATCGCTGGAGTTCAAACCCCAGTTCACGAAAGCTGTCAGACAGGGTGCCGGTCGTTCCCTCTCCAGCGCGGCCCCCGGCGGTTTTGGCTTCGCCGGTGTGCATGATCGCCTGCAGAAAGGTGCCCGTGGTCACGATCACTGCTGAGGCCTGATAGACGGCTCCCCCTCGAACCCGGACGCCGGTGACTCGTGGTCGCTGCTCCGGTTCTGGGTCTCGGATATCAACTGAGACGGGATCCCCTTCGACCTCGAGACCTTCAACCATTTCCTGGACGAGGGTCAGGTTCTCCTGCTCCTCCACTCGGAGCTTCATCAGAAACTGGTAGGCCTTTTTGTCGGCCTGGGCACGGGGGGACCACATGGCCGGTCCCTTGCCTCGGTTGAGCATACGGTACTGGATTCCGGTGGCGTCGATGGCCCGCCCCATCTCGCCGCCGAGAGCATCGATCTCGCGGACGATTTGTCCCTTGGCGACGCCGCCGATGGCCGGATTGCAGCTCATCGCGCCGACCATGTCACAGTTCATCGTCAACAGGGCCGTTTTGAGGCCCATCCGCGCGGGAGCAAGTGCGGCTTCGATCCCCGCGTGGCCGGCCCCGATCACAATCACATCAAATTTGTAGAAACTCTGGTTCATCAAAGAAGTTTAGCGACGTCCCAGGGGAACGTCGCTAAACGAAAGACCGATTTTGACTCAAACCCGATGATGGTGTGGATTACAGCTCAAAGGCTCCCCGATCGAGGATGCCATTCAGACGCGGGAATCCGCGCTGGTCCGTTGTGACGCCTGCTGGCAGGAATCCAACGCCGCCGCTGTTGATTCCGACGCTGCCCGCCACCAGGGCATGGGTCAGTGTCGGACCGCCATTGTCGCCGAGCGTGGGGCTGACGATTGTTGCGAGCGCTCTCGTGCCGATGCCGCCGACCCCGACGATATTGCTGTTGACCGCATCGGTCAGGCCACCACTGGTGACGGCGTTGCCGACGATATTGAACGACGAGCCGGCGAAGACCATGCCGCCGTTGATATCGTCGTCGACCGTATTGGCGAACCGACGGTTGCCCGCGACGATCGTGTTGTACAGTTCCGTAAAGGCACCAGACAACGTGTGAATCCCCCCGCCGCTGCCGCCGTTGGGAGCCCCGAGGGCATCTTCATTGGCTCGGTTCAGGACAAGGGTGGAGTTGAAGATCGAGACGGACCCGAAGTTCTCGATGCCGCCGCCGTTGTGATTGGCGGTATTCCCGGAGAACGTGCTATTGACGATCCGAGCGTCGGCACCACTCGAATTAAACAGCCCCCCGCCCCCGGCACTGGAGGCACTGCCGGCGAAGTTTCCTGACAACGTACTGCGGACGATGCTGACGCTGCCGCCATTGTTGAAGACGCCGCCGCCGCTCCCGTTGGCCGCGTTGCGGTCGAGAGTGGAATCGGAGATGGAGAGTGAACCCATGTTGTTGAAGATTCCTCCACCTCCATCGTTGGCATTCAAACCGGTGACGAGATTGAACCCGATGTAGGAACCCATGTTGACGTACATGGTTGAGCCAGCTTGATTCCAGAGTCCTCCCCCTTCATTGGCGGCGACGTTGCCGATGACTTCCGTATTCGTGACGAACACGGTCGCCGAACCGGTGACGTGCAGACCTCCGCCGTTGCCAGGGTTGGCCGAGCCCACGGGTCCAGCCTCGTTCTCGTTGAGAGCGCTGTCGGTGAGGACAACGCTGCCGTTGACGACTTCAATGCCGCCGCCGG
>JAGQQQ010000642.1 GCA_020426125.1 Planctomycetaceae bacterium | reverse complement strand
TCAAACTCCTGTTGAGCGTCCGCGACGGGTTGGCCGTGCTGGTCGAAGAGAATCGCCCGGCTGGAAGTGGTTCCCTGATCGAGCGCAAGGATGGACGGCATAGCATGACTCCAAGTCTTGTGGGGATGTGGACCCTCACTGTACCGAAATCATTCCGGTCTGCCACGTTCGTCGCTAAGCCACGGGGCGTCTCCCGCTATCAGAGCGATTTACTTCAGATTGCCCCAGTCCTGCACAACGACTTTTGCGCGGTCGCCACAGATTTCGCGAATCCGGGAGATGAGTGAATACGTGCGACCCGCGACGTCCCCCGACTCACGGGATTCGAAATTGACACGCAGGAGCGGCTCATTGTTTGACGCGCGGACGTTGAACCACCAGTTGGGCGTGTAGTTCTGAACGACACGATAGATCTTTCCAGTGGGATCCCCTTCGGGATCGACGGTAAACACATCGTCGGCCGTTTTGTACTGAGGAACTGTCGGGCTAAAGACGGAGACGCCATCAATATCGAGCACATAGCTGTTGCTCTCCGAACCGGAGTGCTCGGCCTTGATTGTGTCAATCACTTCTTTGCTCATCGTCTTCCAGTCCTCGCAGATCACGCGCAGGTTCACTTCGCCGCTCGTGGGCCAGGGCTTCAATTGTCCCAGTAACTTCGAGCATTCCAGTTTCGTTTCGAGCAGCATGTCCCAAAACGTCACCAGTGCAAACAGCCCCGAATCGAGACAATACGTGTCGGGGAAATTGTAATGGGCCGAGGACTCGCCGCCGAAGACGGCCTTCGTCTTGACCAGTGCGACTTTGGCCGCATCCTGTCCGACACGACAGAGAACCGGGACACCGCCGGCCGCTCGAACCGTCTCCGGAATCAACCACGAAGAGACGGCGGAATAGACGACGGAGCCTTTCCCCCCATTCTTGGTCACCAGATTCTTCGCCAGCGCCGCAAGCAACACCGAGCCGGGAACAAACTGTCCCCATTCATCGACGAGAAACACTCGGTCCGCGTCTCCATCGAAGGCGGCTCCGAACTTGGCTCCTTCGTCGACGACCGTTTCCTGCAAGAGTTTCACGGCACCCGGAAGACCGGGGTTGGAGGGACGGGTGGGAAAGGTCCCGTCGATCCGTTCCGCAACCGCTAGCAGTTCGACATCGGAGTTCCGTTTGGTCAGTCCGGTTTTGAGTAATGGCCTGAAGATCCCGCCGACGCCATTTCCGGGATCGAGCACAACTTTCCCGGAGGCGTCCCCAATCCGTTTCGAAAGGGATAAGGCCGCTTCGACAAACAACTCCTGCAAGTTCATCCGGGCCTCGACCGGGAAGGGGGCACACGAAGGAGCCACCGCGGAGCCATCGTCCCCATCTTCTTCATAACGAGGAGCGATCTGGTCCACCGGGCGGAGAATATCCAGGCCGCCCGTTTCAGGATTCTTGACGACCATCTTGATGCCGTTGTACTCAGCCGGATTATGCGACGCGGTGATCATCGCACCGGCGGTCGCTCCACACAGTTCCTGCCCGACCGCCCATTGAATCATGTCGGTCGTGGCCAGTCCCGCCGCGACGGGGACGCCCCCTTCGCTGGCGATCCCCTGGATCAGCGCCCCGTAAATGGCGGGCGAGGAGATCCGGCCATCGCGTCCGACGACAATACGAGGAGATTCGGTCTTCAGCAGGGGTTTCAGTGACCGGACGAGGTACCGCCCGGTGAACCAGGCGAGTTCTTCGTTGATCTGGTTCGGGTACAGCCCACGGATGTCAGCGGACCGGAGAAAGATAGCGGGATCGAACACCTGAAAGACCTCTAATCGATGAGTGAAAAATGCGATGAAAGTTGGGCTCTGGACGTTGGAGTATCGTCCCTGCCCGTGGAAACGTCAAACTGTACACATATGGCCTGATCGGTCAGTGTCCGATCTCCAATTGTGGGAGTCAGGCGGTTGACTTCCGAGAAAACCTTCAACAGTGGGGAAGACCTGAACAGTCGCCCGATCTGCGCTGGGTTCGTTCTTTCCCGTTGTCCGTTTCAACTTGACCTTCGGTTCAAAAATCCACGTCAAAATCCGGCCAGCCATTGACCCGAAGTCTTACGTGAGCGTAAGGTTAAGGAACGGGAGCGGAATTCGATGGGTCTCGAAGGACGCCACCGCTTGAATCCCGCCAAACGATCCCCCCCGGCTCGTGGGGAGTCTCGCGAAATCATCGCGGTCCTCCACAAGAGACGCCAACTGAATCAACAATCACGGAGCGGCCTGTGTCCGTTCACTTCACAGATCGACGCCAATTTCGGTGCTCGGTGGAGTCCACCATGAGATGTTTGTCATTCCTGTCTGTTCTGTCCCTGGTCGTTGCGATGGCCCAAGCCAGCGACGACATCTCCGCACAGGACGTGGAACTGTTCGAGTTACATGTTCGTCCCGTACTCGTTGACAACTGCATCAAGTGCCACGGCGACGCCAAGCAGGAAGGCTCGCTACGACTCACGAAATTCGAGGAGTTGCTCCGCGGCGGAGAGTCGGGACCAGCAATCGTTCCTGGCAAACCGGACGAAAGCCTGTTGCTGGAGGCGCTGCGGTACGAGTCTTTCGAGATGCCGCCTGAGAAGCCGCTCGATTCGAAACTGATCGCTGGAATTGAGAAATGGATCGCCGCCGGAGCCCCCTGGCCAAAATTGGCCGTGCTTCGTCCCGATTCGTCGATTACTGATGAAGACCGCGAATGGTGGTGCATTCAACCGATCAGCGATCCCCAAGTGCCAGAAGTCCAGGACAACGGCTGGTGCCGGAACGAGATTGACCATTTCATTTTCGCGCGGCTGGAGAAGGAAGGGATCCATCCGACCGAACGGGCCGACCTGCGAACGCTTACCCGTCGCGCCCATTTCGCACTCACGGGACTTCCCCCTTCGCCGGAGTTGCTGGCCGATCCTCCCGAATTGAAAACGCAAATTGACACGCTTCTGAACGATCCGGCCTATGGAGAAAACCAGGCGAAGTTCTGGCTCGACCTTGTTCGCTACGCCGACTCAGACGGCTACAACGCCGACCATGTCCGGCCCGACGCCTATCACTACCGGGACTATGTCGTCCGCTCCTTCAATGCGGACAAGCCGTATGATCGCTTTATCAAGGAGCAGCTCGCCGGCGATGAGATCGATCCCGGGAACAAAGACGCCCTGATCGGGACGATGTATCTCCGGCACTGGATTTACGAATGGAATCAGCGCGACGTCGAAGGCCAATGGGCGGAGATCCTGAGTGACGTCACCGAAACCACCGCCGACGTCTTCCTCGGCTTGAGTATGAAGTGCGCCCGGTGCCACGACCACAAATTCGATCCGCTTTTGCAGAAGGATTACTACCGTCTCCTCTCGTTCTTTAAGCCCCTGCAACCCAGAGACGAGATGCCGCTTGGGGACCTCGAAGCCCACACGGCTTACTACAACCAGCTCAAAGAGTGGGAGAACGCCACCGAAGATATTCGCAAACGGCTCCACGAAATCGAACATCCCGTTCTGCTGAAGCACGCGACTCGTGAGGGGTTCGATAAGTTCATCGAAGAGATCCGCGACATGATCGTGAAGATGGAAGAAGAGCGGACCCCCTACGAACATCAAATAGCGTCCATGGCCTGCCGTCAGTTTGATTTGCACCCAGACAAGCTGTCGGAGTGGCTCAGTGAAGAGGAAGAAGCGGAACGGCAGGAACTCCGGAAGCAACTCGCGGAGTTTGACCATCTCAAACCGGAACCGTTGCCCACGCTGAAGTTTCTCGCAAGCGACGTCAGTGCCGAAGCGCCGCCGACGTTTATCCCCGATCGAGAGAACGATGGGGAGATCCTCCCGGGGTTCCCGACCATCCTCGATGAGGCCCCCGCGGAAATTCTCCCGGCTCCGGAAGCGTTGCAGTCCACGGGACGTCGCACCGCCCTCGCCAACTGGCTGGCTAGTCCCGAAAACCCGCTCACGGCTCGCGTGATCGTGAACCGCGTCTGGATGCAGCATTTTGGCCGGGGAATCGTGGAGTCCACGAACGACTTCGGTCATCTCGGCACGCCGCCGACCCATCCCGAATTGCTGGACTGGCTGGCCAGCCGGTTCATCGAAGATGGCTGGAGCCTCAAGAAGCTCCATCAAAGGATTCTCTCATCAGCGACCTGGCAGCAACGGTCCGACCGGCTCCTGACCGAGGAATTGAAAAAGATCGACCCCGCGAACGAACTGCTCTGGCGAATGAATCCCCGCCGCCTTTCCGCCGAGGAAGTGGTTGATGCCATGCTGTTCGCCAGCGGCGAATTGGGCAAAGAGAAACGGGCACTCTACCGGCAGGTCCGTCGCAACCATCCCGATCCGCAAATGGGGCTCTACGACTTCCCCGACCGCATTCGGAGTAAGGGACAGCGTCACAACACCACCACGTCCAATCAGGCGCTGATGCTCCTCAATAACGACTGGCCGAATGCCCGTGCGACAGCCCTGCAACGGAAGCTGGCCAAACTCCCGGATGACGAATTCATTCAGTCCGCCTATCAGCGGCTCTTCTTCCGTGAGGCGAATGAAGACGAGCGTGCCGGCGCCCAGGAATTTCTCAGCACCTATACATCGCTCACTCCCGAACCAGAACCGCCGAAGCTCCTCGGAAAACTCCCCAACGGCCTCCTCGGCATCGACCTCGATCCAGAGAAGAAAACAATCGTTCGGAATCATTGGTTCCCGGAACTCCCCAACGGCGACTTCACCGTCGAAGCGACCGTCTTGCTCCGTTCGCTCTATCCCGACGCCAACGTGCGGACGCTTGTTGCCCATTGGAATAACAGCCAGAAGCACTCCGGCTGGTCGCTGGGCGTGACCTCGACGAAAAGTGCCTACCAACCGAAGAACCTGATTCTCCAGCTTGTCGGAGAGAACGAAGACGGACAACTCGGCTATGAAGTTGTCGCCTCAGATCTCCGCGTGGAACTCAATAAGCCCTACTATGTGGCGGTCTCGGTCGATCTTGACGACACTTCAGAAAAGGGAATCACGTTCTACCTGAAAGATTTGTCTGACAAGAATTCTCCAGTGCAAACGGCACAAGCCGCCCATCAGGCGGTCCGCAACATCAGCCTGAAGCGGGAAGTGGAAATCGGCAGCCGTGTCGGCGGCCATCTCTGGGACGGCCTCATTCACAATGTCCGTCTCCACAATGTGGCTCTCACTTCCGAACAACTCACCGCGGAGAACGCGGAGAATCTCCTCTTCGACGTGCGGTTCACCGACAACAATAAGCCGGGAACTGATGTCTCTGGGCACAATAAACCCTCCGAAGTCATTGCCGACGGAACCGACATTAAGTCGCCCCGCGAACAGGCCCGGGTTGCTCTTTTGCACGCACTCCTCAATTCCAATGAGATGATCTATGTGGACTAATCAGGAACTCTCGCGAAGGAACATGTTGCTCCAGGCCGGCGGTGGGTTCGGAGCCGTTGCTTTGGCTGGTTTGATGGGGGACCCCGTCGCCAACCAAGCGGTTGCGGCGCCATCTCCGTTGGCGGCAAAGCTCGTCAACCGCGTCGCTCAAGCGAAGAGTGTCATCTTCCTGTTCATGGAAGGGGGGCCGTCCCATCTTGACCTGACCGATCCCAAGCCGGCCCTTCACAAACTGGCCGGGAAACCCCTTCCTGAGAGCTTCGGGCGAATCATCACGGCGATGGGAGAGTTCCATTCCCCCGTCCTCGCGGACAAACGCCAATGGAAGCAACATGGCGAAAGCGGCCTCTGGTTCTCCGACTGGATTCCGCACATCGCCCAGCATGCTGACGACATCGCGGTGATCCGTTCCTGCTGGACCAACGGCATCAACCACTCCGGCGGTGTCTGCCAAATGAACACCGGCACCCAGT
Source organism: Planctomycetaceae bacterium (assembly GCA_020426125.1). GTDB lineage: Bacteria > Planctomycetota > Planctomycetia > Planctomycetales > Planctomycetaceae > HKST-UBA70. The sequence goes on along the minus strand of JAGQQQ010000642.1, from coordinate 679 downwards.
TCGCGGGTCGCCCCTCGCTCGGAGCTTGGGTCACCTACGGGCTCGGAACCCCCAACGAGAACCTCCCCGCGTTCGTGGTGATGCAGGACCGCAAAGGGACCGTCGTCAACGGTCCCCGCAACTGGGGATCGGGGTTCATGCCGGCCGTTTATCAGGGGACGGCCATGCAGGTCGAGGGACCGCCGTTCCTTAATCTGAGCCGCCAGGAGAACGTCAACAGCGAGCAGCAGCGGCTGGCGCTCGATTTTCTGGCAAAGGTCAACCAGCAACACGCCGCAACCCGTCAGGACAATACCGAACTGGAGGCGCGAATCCGCAGCTACGAACTCGCCTATCAAATGCAGGCTCACGCTCCGGAAGCTGTGGACCTGTCGGAAGAGTCCGCCGAAACCCAAGAGATGTACGGCATCAACGACAAGGACACCGGCTCCTATGGCCGCAACTGTCTGCTCGCCCGTCGCTTCGTCGAACGGGGCGTTCGCTTCGTCCAATGCTACCACGGAGCCGGCAGCAAATGGGACGCCCACAAGGGGATCGAGGGGAACCACTCGACCATGTGTAAGCAGATGGACAAGCCAGTCGGCGCTCTGCTGACCGACCTCAAGCAGCGCGGCCTGCTCGATGAGACCCTAGTCGTCTGGGGAGGGGAATTTGGCCGCACGCCGATGAGCGAAAAGGG
>JAGQQQ010000641.1 GCA_020426125.1 Planctomycetaceae bacterium | reverse complement strand
TGTACGAGACTGGAAACTTTCGGAGATGAGTATATCAAATGATTCGCTCTGAATGGGAAGTACGAGACGAAGGCAACTGCGGAAGGGTGACCGACCGTGGGGAGGAAGCCTGCGAAGGGGTGCGTAAGCGCCGGGTGCCATGCTTGTCTCGCGAAGCAGGACAAGCATGCCGAATGTTTCATCCGCATGCCCACGCTGCTTCGCGACGTGGGCATGGCACACTTATCGGTTTCTTCTGACCTCTTGGCAAAATCGCCCTGTTGGAGTCGATTAGGGCTTCACCTTCGCTCTCCTCCGGAGAGGCCAAACAGCAGTTGGTTCTACTAACGCTTTTCGCCCACGAGATACGGGTCCGTTGATCACAACCCTTCCCCTCGCCACTCGGCGAGAGCACCGTTCGGGCCTTCGAAGAGCCTTTGCGATTGTGTGAGTTGAAGCTGTTTTGCCCTTCGCCCAACGCGAATGGCCTTGAATCCGATTCCCGTTCGTCGAGTCCGGGTTGTGGTTCCAGCTTCCTTCAGATTTCGCGTCACGACGGACCCCCTTGCCATCACCGCGAGGTTCCGCTCACCACGGCCCCCAGAGGACTGACACCTCCTGCTAACAAAACGTGCCTGGCAAACAAAAAGCCCGCGAAGGAAGACCTTCGCGGGCCTGCTGGACCAGTGACGGTGGGTCACCTCGCCACTGGTGGGTGGTTTCGACAGTTCCTTTCGAATTCCTTCCGGCCGGATCTGGTATGACACGTTGCCCCAGATCTCCCGATTCCGATTACGACATCCCAATGACATCTCCCGACGCATCAAATCCCGTTTGATGCCAGGCTACTGGCTTCGAAGGGATGCCAAACGTGCGTCCCGGGCGGCAAGTCTGTCCGCCAAGGTTTGTTGGCGATCGGCCTGGCGTTGCTTCAGCAGTTCATTCCGACGCTCGCGCGCAGTGAGTGGACGATCAGGATCCAAAGTCTCTGTCTGAGCGGACAACTGTTGAGACTCGGCTTGTTCCTGTTGCCGTTCTCGCTGCGCCAACTGCTGCAATCGCAGCATCTCGGCAAACTGCTGTTGGCGTGCCATTTCTTGCACCCGCTGCCGCAATTGTTGTTGCATGACGAATTGGGTGACCATCTGAGTTGCAAACGCGGTTTGGTTGATGTTGGCCTGCGTCCCGAATCCCGTTCCTCGACCAGGACCTCCACCGCCACCAGTTGCGGCACCGCCACCGGTTCCCATGCACTGAGCGGATGCTGGCTCTGCGAGGAAGACGACCGCAAATGCCGCAAGACATGTAACTTTGAGTATGGGATGTGAACGAGACTGTTTCGTCATGATTTCGGCCATCTGTTTCCCCTTTGCAAATGTCTTGAAACTTGGAGATGAGAACTGTTGAAGTGAGAGAATGGTCCGCTCCCGAGGACTTAGGAGCGGATCGAGAGACAAAGCAGAGAAACCGGCTTCTCGGGAGCAAAAACGAAAACTCCCGATGATCCTCCACACAATTCCCCAAGAATTTTCAAGAATCGTCCATCAGAGTCTCCTGACGGACGGTTGCGTTCGATTTCGGTTCAACGAGCCCCGACGAAGATCCTGATGTCGCGTGTCAAACAGTGTGAGGCACGACAGGTCTGTCCGGACGGAAAGAGCAGCCACACTCCCGACTGTCGCCAGGAACACGCGAATTTGGAGAAATCCCGAACAGGGGGCCAAATCCGCTTTGGCGGATTACTACGACCGGAGTTGTGACGCCAACCAAGTCGTCAGCTCGAGAAACCCATTTTCGAAGGCACTTTCCAGTCGAGTCAGTTCGTGAGTTGGTCGGAAGTCGGGTGGGCCGTTGTAGGTTTCCAATACGTTCTCGGCCAATGGGAACAGTCTGGCTTGTTCCGCATACGTTTCACGAATCCGGTTCGTGCCAAGTAGCGTCCACCATCCGTAAAGGAACCGTCCGGACAACTCATACGGTTCATAGGCAAACGGTCCGGGCAGGGCACCGCGCGGCCCCACACGATAAAGGCCGTTTCGACCGTCCATATAATTCGTCATCCGATAGCCCTGGAAGTCGCTCGCGGGACCGATGAGCACTTGATTCCAGAACAGCGATTCGTGGCCCCGACGAATTTGATCGTAAAAACTCCATTCGGGCGCCGCTGTGGGATACGCGGTCAGGAGGCTCGCTAACACGGCGGGGATCCGGTGAGCATGTGCCGAGTCCGGGGCGGAATCGACGGCGGGCGTCGGTTGGAGATCGTCGGTCACTTCGTCGTATGACAGATAGGCAAAATCAATCAGATCGTCCCAGACGCCGATTTGGAAAGACCATTCCCCGTTGTTCCATGTTCCTCGTTGTTCAAAGACTCTGTATGTGACATCCAGGATTTCGGTGACTGAAGCGGAATCGGCGTGAGTCGTTCCGGTGAATTGTTCATACGTCCTGAGATCAGCGGCGATCTCCATCAAGAAGGTTTCGTGGTCGATAATGGCGGCGTGGTAGCTTCGAGCCAGATCGGTTGCCGCCAGTTTCCATTCCAGCCGCTCCTGCATGTTCGCGAAACTTGGCAGCGACCAGTGCCAGGCCGGCTCTTCATGCCAGAACCGCTCCAGTTCGGCGTACATGTAATCCACCAAGCCTGCTGGGAGCATGTTTGTGCGGCGATGGCGGCCTGCCTCCGCGATGAACTTCGCGGGCAGAGAGAGATACTGAAACCAGGAGAGTTCGCCGGTGATGCCGTTTCGTTCGATGCCGTGTTCGACAAGACGCGCAAAGTGGTCGGCGAACTGTTGAATTCGCTCCGTGTTGCCGTTTTGAAAGGCATGCATCATGGGGACCAGCAGAAAGTTCGCCGCGTCGTAGCGGTAATCGAAGTACCACAGGTCTTCCTCGAGCAACGGCGCCACCGTTGAGTCCCAGAGCATCTCTTCTGTCGGGCGGACTTCGATCGAGGCCGTCGCGGAATGAATCGCCGGTCCATCCAACCTTTGGACGTCCACTTTCACCTGGTACGTGCCAGCTTCTCCTGGACGAATCTGCCAGGGCCAATGGGGATTCGTCGAGAACTGCCGGACCAAACGCCATTCCCCTTGGGGATCTTGGAGCCAGAAGCGGTACTGTTTGGTTCCAGGGAGAGTGGATTGGGCCTTTAACAGCGCTGTTTCCCCAATTCGGAAAGATGGCTGACTCGGGGGGAGGATTGAAACCTCCGAAGTCTTGGTCGATTCGTGAATCTGCCGAATCAGGATAGCGTCGGCCACCACGATTCCGGAATTTGCCCTACTGTTCAGACGAATCGTCACGGACCCAGCGTCCGCCAGCGTCAGGCTTCGCAAGGATTCGAATCCTTGTCCACCAACGAAGACATCCGATGCGGGGCGAACCTGATTGGTCCAAGCGGTGCCTAAATGTGTACTCCCTTGGTGGAATTCATAGGAGGCATGAGTGGTCCTGTTGGCTCCAGACTGATAGCTGGCCAAGAATTCATAGGTCCCGGCCGGGAGCAGGGGACTCTGCCAAGTGACGTATTGGTTGAAGTCACTGGCATGGGCAAACAGGAAGTTGTGGTTAACAGTGTCGAACCAAGGGCGTTCCGCTGGCGTCCAGTTTCCGTCGACTGTTCCGTCGCCGTGGACTCCGTTGTCGATCAGAATGGAATTGCCAGAAAAGACCGCCACTTGCGTGAGCCGAATGGCATCTGCGATGACAAGCCCAGGGGCGGCCGAGTGATTTGTGAGCGAGACAGTGAGCGTGCCATCAAAGACATTCACCGTCCCCAGTTTCTCCCAGGCGACGCCGTGAGAGCTATCATCGTCGGGACGGAGCTGCTGATTGACGGAGAATTCATCGGTTCTGCCATCCGCTTCCCAGGAGAACGGGACAGCCGTCGAACGGTTCGCGCCCGCGATCCAGGTTCCCCAGATGTCGTATGCCCCTTGAGGAAGGTCCGTAAACTCCCAGCGAGTTTCCACGTCGGCCCAGTTCGCTCCCGCATACTGAAAGTCGTTGTCGATCGCGTCAAACCAGGGGGCTGAGCGGTGGGTCCAGCCGGCTGTTGGCGTTTCATCCAAAACGACGTCGAAGGTGTCAGGGAACCGGAATTGCAGATCGATCGGGGAACCATATGGCCCGCCAGGGGGAAATGTCAGCACAGCCTCAGAGGCAGATGGGATTGTCGGATTGCGTCTGATAACAAGACGCCGAGTTTCCCCGGGAGCGAAGGGGTCGGCGAAGGGCGTGACATCGCCGGAACGGAAAGAACCGTCCTCGCCGAGCACCTGCAATTCATAAGGCACGTGCACTGGCTGATGAGTCCAGAGCGTGTCTGTTCCCGAATTCGTCAGCAGAATCGTCTGGACGGGATAATCTTTGCTTAGCTGGATGACATCTCCCGAATGAAGGTGACGTCCGTTTTCGAGAAGACTGAGGCTCAACTCTGATGTTCGGGACAGTTGAACTTCCCCAGCAAATAACTGAGCCCCTGTCACTTCTGGGATGAGCCGTAGTTCAAATGAGGAGGGAACGTCGAAATTTCCCAAGCGAGTGACATCCCCACTCGCAATTTGCCGAAGTTCTCTCAGTTCGTCCCATGGGACTTCTGCAAAGACCTCGCCATGAGAAAGGAGTTGAAATCGAGAGTTCAAGCCAATCGAGAAAGGGATCCAAATCGCCACCGTTCCGCCGCCCAAATTTTCAAATTGCCAGGACGCAGAGTCTCCCGGTTGTGCCTCCAAGTTTGCCAGGAGTTGTCCATCCGATCCCCACTCGATCCATGAGCTGCCCGACGATTGAAACTCGGGATCTCCGATTGATACCGACTTTGTCGACAAAAACTCCGATCGAATGGAGACAGGAGCCGTTTCGAAATCGTGCCCAGCCACTTCGATCGAAAACGTTTGAATGTCGCCAGAATTGAACGGATCAGGCGGGATTTCCAGAGTCGCCGAACCTCCGGCCTCGATAGTGATCCAGTCGGAAGAGCCATCGATCTCACGACCATTCGCATCGAGTAACCGAAGGCGAACAGATTCGCTCTCCCGGGAAGTGAGAGGGAAAGACCAGGGTTCCCGGACATTGAACTGAGAACCGAGATCAATTTCGGAGACTTCCCAGAGACTTTCTCCCGAGCCTAGACGCAAGTCGGGCAACCGGGAGATCCGGGCGGCGTCGACGGTGACAATCCCATTCGCCCGATCGGTTACGACGATTCGAATCGTCCCATCTGTACTTTCGATCCGCCCCAATGAGTGCCAGCGCTGTGTGCCGTCGACGACTCCTTGTATCGTCTGTTGTTGATCAACAAGGACTGTTCGTCGTAGTGTGTTCCCGTCAAAGATGCGGTAGAGGACGTTGCGTGCGCGATTGGTTTGCGGAAGATAACTGACGGCGACATCGTGCCAGCCCGGTTGAGCATTCTCGAATTCCCACTCTGCGGAGGCTGCACCATCTCCGGCCACATGGTAGAAGAAGTCGCCGTTGTGCGTGCGGTAATTGGGGCCGAGTTCATTCCAACCGTTCCCCGAGAGCGTGAACCCAGTTTGACCGTCGTCGATGATCTGGATGTCTCCGGCGGCCGCCAGGTAGACACGCGCTTCGAGAGGTTCGATATTGGAAAGGGGAGACCACTTCCGTGGGGACCGGCGGCGCGACATTCGTCAGCCTTCATTCGTGGGAGCGAAGTGGGTTGTGAAGGGAGAGAGCCCAGAAGCTGACCGTTCATGGGAAAATGGCGGGGCGCAAAAGCTATTCCAGCAGCATGAAGTGGGGCAAGACGAACTCAATTTCTTCGACCGATTTCCGGACTCAGGTGGCAAAAACACGTTGCCCGTTGTGAGACTGGGAGAAATAGTGAGTTCTGTGAGTGAATCCTGACAGATTTGCCTACAAGGCAATGGCAGTTCCATAAACGATGGCCGATTTGGCCGATTGGCAACTCGTCATCGTCTACTCAAGTCACTATAACTGGATTGTTTGCACGCAATTTTGAAACTCACGAATCGTGGATTAAGCCATGTCGGCAGCAGCGGCGACTCCGATCGCCTTTGGAGAAGATGTTTTTGAGGCCTTTCTTGCCACCCGAAATGAGCCGGAGTGGCTCGTCAATCAGCGACGAGAGGCATTCGCCACCTATCTTAAACTTGCGGAGAAACCGCTCGATCCGGAGGAATACAAGCGCGTAGACCTCCGCGCTTTCCAGCCAGAGCGGTATGCCATTCCCCAAGGAGCGTCGGCCGATCAGAGCGTCTCGACGCTGATGCAGGATCGTGCTGAATTCGGGGGAGCGGTGACGCATTGGGATGGAAACTGTGTCTCCTCCCAACTCACTGAAGAACTCGCCCAAAAAGGAGTTCTCTTCGGCAGCCTCGCCGAATTGCTGGTCTCAGAGAAGGACAAACTCGCTCCGTACTTTCTATCCAAAGCGGTCGACCCCGCGACGGATCGTTTCTCTGCGTGGCATGCCGCGTATTGGACCGGCGGGACGGTGCTCTTCGTCCCCAGAAACGTCGAGGTTGATGTGCCGCTGTACAGTCTGATTGGCTTGCAGCAGGACAAGGGTGCGGATTTCAGTCACACCTTGGTGATTCTTGAAGACGGGGCATCAGCCACTCTGCTGGAGGAAACCGTTTCCTCTTCGCCCGATGCCGACGGCCTGCACTGCGGGGCGGTCGAACTCATCGTCGGAGTCGGTGCCCGGTTGCGATATGTGCAGTTGCAAAACTGGAGCGGCAAGGTCCGTCACTTCGCTCATCAATCGGGGCGGGTTGCTCGCGATGGAATGTTGCAATGGACCGTGGGAGCACTGGGGGCGAAGACGTCGCACATCCATCAGGATGTCCATCTCGATGGCCGCGGGGCTCATGCACAAGTCAACGGAGTCACCTTCGCGACGGACCGACAGCTTCTCTCGTATTACACGCAGCAAACGCATCACGAACCGGATACGCAATCGGATCTGTTGTACAAGGAAGTGCTTCGTGATAAGTCCCGGGTGGTCTGGCGGGGGATGATCAAGGTCGACAAGGACGCTCAAAAGACCGATGGCTATCAACGGAACGATGCCCTGATGCTCAGTCAAGATGCCCGGGCGGACGCAATTCCCGGCTTGGAAATCGAGGCAGACGACGTTCGTTGCACCCACGGTGCGACCGCTGGCCGCGTGGATGATGAGCAAGTCTTCTATGCCATGTGCCGTGGCCTGTCCCGATATGAGGCGATGCACATGATCGTGGAAGGCTTCTTCGCGGAGGTTTACGACCGGATTCCCGTCGAATTGGTTCGAGAGACCTTGAGTCAGACCGTCGAAAAGAAACTTGGGATTGGCGACTGACCATATTGAAATGTTCGTCGGAACTGAGATTCGAGTTCGACTGAAGATTTGAGCACTCTGAGACTGAAGTACCATGGACAACCCAGCAGCGGGAACTCCGAGACCGGGATCAAAGGAAGGGGCAATGACTGATGCCGCCGCCGAAATGGAGGCGCAGGCCATTCGCGGCCTCGCTTCGGCGTATCGGCGGATGCGCGAAGAGATCGGCAAGGTCATCATTGGCCAGGATGATGTTGTCGACCAATTGCTGATTGCCTTGTTCAGCCGGGGGCATTGCCTGCTGGTCGGGGTTCCAGGTCTGGCGAAAACGTTGCTGGTCAGTACTGTCGCTCAGATTCTGCAACTCTCGTTTCGTCGGATCCAGTTCACACCCGATCTCATGCCGTCGGACATCACCGGCACGGATGTTCTACAGGACGATCCGGCGACGGGGCACCGATCTTTTCAGTTTATGCAAGGGCCGTTGTTCGCCCATGTCCTGCTCGCGGACGAAATCAATCGAACGCCCCCTAAGACGCAGGCGGCGCTGCTGGAGGCCATGCAGGAACGGCATGTCACCGTTGGTTCGAATACGTATCGGCTGCCAAACCCGTTCTTCGTGCTGGCAACGCAGAATCCCATTGAACAGGAAG
>JAGQQQ010000640.1 GCA_020426125.1 Planctomycetaceae bacterium | reverse complement strand
CCCTCAACCTCGGGGCGAACCATGGGGCGTAATAACAACGAGACCCAGGTTCGTCCCACTTCCGAAAGGCCGGACGTGAAGGGGAGCGTCAACAAGTCGTCCGGGGGAGCAACCGCCGCCCGAAACAGGTTGACAAAAACGTTGCGGGGGACGGCCCGTTTGTCTCCGGGAATCGGCAATCCACCCTCTGCGACATGGAACGTTCCCTGCGTCGTGCGGCGGTCCGCTTTGGGGTTGTGCAAGACGCCATTGCGAACGCGGTACGAGGAAAGGAGGTCGGACGCAAAATGATCTCCGTTGGCGGGGAGCGAAAGCTCTCGGGCAATGCCATGCCGATCGAGTGTCATGCTGGTCGGAGGCAATTTCAGCGGATTGGCGAGTTGCAGATCGGAGAAGTGCCGATTGAGGAATGATTCGATACGGCCGTCCACAGGAGACAGGTGATAGCCGGCGAGCCGTCGGGTCTTTTCCCGAAAATTCGCGAGCAACCCCGAGGCGAGACGGACGAGTTGTTCCCCTTCCGAGTCCGCTGACACGGGCAGGCCGTTGGCGGCGAGTTTCAAGTTGACGTATCGGAGAAGTTCGCGACGCGCGGCGGCGCAGTCGTGATTCTCGGCGTGCGAGAATCCCAAGGAATGCTGAAAGTCCATGGTATTGTTCAAGCAGAAGGCTGTGAGGATGTGCCGAGCGCGAGAGAATGAAGCACGATGGTATCATAGCGGGGAGGTTGAGTTTCGCGGAATTGTCAACAGTGTTTCTCCGTTCATATTTCTTGAATTTGATGGATCAAGAAACCTGCGGATTAGAATTCCGCGCGTTCCGAAAACTCAAGGGGAATTCCCAAGCCAGAAAACCTTTTTTCGGATCGGCCTTCGTTGACGATTGCCGTGGTGTGTGCGATTGTCTTCGTGGACTTCACGTATTTTTGACAATTGTTTGATCATTCCCCGACGTTCAACGCTGACGGGGAAGGCGATTCGCGGAGCACGGAATGAAAATCCTTGTTTGTTGGGACGACGCCGCGCAAGCTGAGTTGATGCGCCTCTACCTGAATGTCGATGAGAGTGGCGTCGTGATCACAACCGATCCTGACGCATTTTTGAAACTTGTCGAGTCCAATCAGAAATGGGACGCAATCCTTGTTACGACTTCCCATCCTGACTATGACACGGCCTTCGAAACGTTTGACCGCGTTCGGGAACTGCGTCCAGAGATGCCCATCATCGCGGCGTGCATGCAGGATGATGTCTACCGACTCGCCCGGTATTTGACGAGTGGGCTGCGAGCCTATTTGATTCGGGATGCGGCTGGCGATTTCATGTTTCTCCTCCATGCGGTGTTAGAAGGAGCGGTTTCCCAGGTCAATGCGGAACGCGAGCGGCTCATTGCGGAAAAACTGCGTAAGGAGATTGATTCCGTTCGGCAGCTCCAGGAGTCGATTATCCCTCACGACATCTCAACGCCCGATGGATACGAGATTGTTGCCCGGTACGAGTCGTCACAGATTCGTGTGATCGGTGGGCAGCCGGTGACCATGGCAGGGGGAGACTACTACGACGCATTTACGCTTCCGGATGACAGCATGATCTTGCTCGTCGGAGATGCCTCTGGCCATGGGATGAAAGCGTGCATGTCCATTATGACAATGCATACGTTGATCCGAATGATCCGATATGACGAATTTCGAGAGCCCGCACTGTTTGTGGAGTACGTCAACAGGCAACTCTGTAACCAGAGTGTGGTGAATGCGGAGGGGGGCTTTATCACCCTGCTCTACGGTGTCTTGAACCCGAAAAACCATGAATTGACCTGGGCCGCCGCAGGACATCAGCCTCCCCTGTTGCATCGACTGGACGATGACACGATCGGGGAGGTTGCCGATTCCCGGGAATGTGCGGGATTGCCAATCGGAATTGTCCCCGATGCCACCTATGAGACCCACAAGTGCGTGATCCCTCCCCATAGCCGCTTGATGCTTTATACCGATGGGCTTGTCGAGGCGTTTCCGGCAAATGGAGACGAGCATCAGGAATTCGGTCTCGAGGGAGTGACCCGAACGCTGCGACGATCAAAGGGGGAAGATCTATCGAGTTTGCTCAAAAATCTTTTCGAGGATTCCAACAAGTTCACCGAAGGGCAGGGTCGACACGATGACACATCAATCGTGTTGGTCGAGCGGAGCTGAGTTCCCTTCGTCCAGAACGAAGATGCGAATTCGGCCAGGTGGGAAACAATGCTTTCCGGTAGACTACGACGCTGACCACGGGAGTCTCTCAGAGTCTGGTCTCACGAGTCATGAACCGCGGAACGCCTGGGCGGCTCAACCTCGGGGTCGGGACCGTTTCCTTGTCTTTGCTGATCGGAACATCGGAACCATCTGCCGATTCAACGCCAACCACATTCCCATGGCTGAGGCCAGAACAATGAAACCCCAAAACGACAGGCTGTGTTGAGGCTCAACGAGTTGATGGATCCAGGTGTCGCCGCCGGTGAGGCCATGTCCCGAGTGTGCCATCAGTGATCGACCACAGAAGATTGAGAAGCCAAAGGTGGACACGATGCGAAAACGTCTCATTGCCATCCCTACGGGTCTGCTGACGGGGAAACTCTGATTGTTGATTTCGGTTCCCCTCACGATTTGTGGCAAGGGGATCGAAGAATCGAATTCTTGACTCCGAACGACTCATGGATCGATCCGAGGATCCGACGCGGGATTCTCCCATTTTGCGCGAAGCGAATGCAACTCCATGTCCGCGAACAGACAGTCTTGCGCCACACAATCGAAGCGGAGGTCATACATTTGCAGGCGAACCCACTAAGTCTGCGAAATTCCTCAGGAGCCGTAGCCCGACTCGCTGGCTCTTTTCCGGATGGAATTGCGTCGCGGCGACATTCCCGCGGATGATCATGGAAACGAACTCTTGTGAACCATGTTGCGTTGTGGTCGCAATCACGTCCTGGTCGTTCGGTCGAACGAAGTAACTGTGGACGAAATAGACATAATCGCCGGGATTCAAACCAGCGAGCAATGGGTGCGATTGGTGGAACTTCAGTGCGTTCCACCCCATGTGGGGAATCTTCAGTTGCGGTTCCGTTTGAAATCGAACGACATCTCCAGAAATGATTCCAAGTCCTTCGTGTTCGCCGTCTTCCTCACTCCGACTGAAAAGGAGTTGCAGTCCCAGACAAATCCCAAGGAGAGGCCTGCCGGACGCCGCGTAGTCATGAATGGCGCTCTCAAACCCCTGCCGACGAATCTCCGCGATTGCGTCTCGGAAGGCACCGACGCCAGGAAGGATGACCCCCTCGCAGTTCGCGAGATCGTTGGCCCGAGCGACAATCTCCACCTCAGCGTGCAGTTTCTCAAGGGCCTTTTGAACGCTACGCAAATTTCCCATGCCGTAGTCGATGATGCCGATCAAGAGCTATCCTTTCCACGGTGAAAAAGACTCGAATGGGAATGTTCTGGAGGCGACATTCGAGACTCTGAGTAGGAGACCAGGACCTCCGATCTCCGATTTCCAACAACGAAAAACGCCGATCTTCTGTGAGAAGATCGGCATGGAGATCGTTCAAACGCAAACAGCCGTTTTGAAAAACTCCGCAGGGAACTGGCTGAACGAGTCTGGTCCGATGCGTTCCACTTCCGCGAAGGAAGGAAAAATCGAATCCTCTCGAAGGATGAGAGTTTCCAGCGGGCAGCGACGAACTAAAAATCTTCGTCTAAATCAAATCGTGAATCGCCATCGGCCCCATCGACCAAGGACAGCCCGCCATCGGAAGGGCCATGGTCGTAGCAGTCTCCATCGTGCCACAGGGGGACTCCAGCCGCATATCGGGCTGCCAGCATTCGCACCTTGTCCTCGGAGCCAGGCTTCGCTTCCGTGGGAGTTATGGGGTCAACCGAGGTGAAATCAAAATCCTCTTCCGGATAAGCGCCGTCGATTCCATCTTCAAACGATAACTCATTGCCGACAGCAATATCAGTTTCCGGATCCACGTCGAAGGAGAACTCCATCAAACAAACTCCCATCTATATTGCGACAAACCAAAAACGACCGGGCCAAGTCCGCACAATCC
>JAGQQQ010000639.1 GCA_020426125.1 Planctomycetaceae bacterium | reverse complement strand
ATTCAAGGTCGCGGAGGTTTTGTTCCAGAGAGTGGACACTGCTGCCGGGGGACTCCGCCGCTCCCAGAGGCAAATGCCAAGTGGCGGTCAGTGTGAGATAAACGGGAGGTCGGATCCCGAACAGTTGGTCAATGATGGCATCCGTGATTTCATCGTACTTTGCTCCGCCGATACCGTGGACAAAGAGATCCGCGAATCCCAGGCGAGCGAAAAGTGTGGTCGTCAGCGCCCGGGTTCGGAGTTGCCCCTTGAGTGAGGGAAGCTTCTCAATCGCTTCATCAATGGACGCCAGTCGGCAGATTTCTCCATCGGCCGATAAGAGAACGAAGACACCATCTGATTCGCGTACGAAGACTTTTGAACGGTTCGCATCTCCCGACTTCCAAAACCAGAATGGCAATTCCCAAGCGTCTTCCCTACGCTCAAGATTCGGCACGGGATGCCGATTGTTTCGAATCTGATGTGTCATTCGGTAGCGTTCGACTGCCGAATTGTAGATCTCGGACAACTCGCGATATCGGACGCACAGTTCGAACACGAATGCGGCGAACGGCTCCGTCCTCGCGATCACGCTGAGCGGCAATTCATACACGGCGAGACCGTGTTCCCGTTCCAAAGCGACGCGAGACGCTGCCAGAGTTGGAACCAACGCTTTCCCCGCTCGCGCTCGCTCGACGGCACTTGGCCAGACATGGGGCAGAACGGGCTCGACTCCCCATCCTCGCATCTGGCTTCGGACCTCGTCTCCGAATCCTTCAAAAGTCTCGGAGTCCCGGACGGACAATTCCTCCCAGGGCTGCTGCGACGGGTCCTGATCAAACGGAACCGCCTCCAGTTTCGGATCCGCGAAATCGCCACCAGGCACACTCACGTAACAATGGTCGGCCGTGTCGTTATCAACAATCAAATTCAGTGCGATCCCCTGAGATCGCTCAGCCAACTTTGCAACGGCAACGTTCTTCATCCAGACACCAGGATGGGTGAATTCCGGCTGGTGACCGGTGACAAACCAGAGACCGCTCGATTCAAAGCTGGGGGGGGTCACACCCAGTTCACTCGACATCCATTCCTGCGCCGCTTGTTGAATGGACGATTGACACCATTCGCGAAACTCCTGCCATGATCTCCCTGCGATGCCGTGATCTGCAACAGACAGGTGAACGGCATTGGCTCGTGCGAGGGAAGCCGCTTCACAAAGGGGAGGCACCGCGAGGATTTCTCCCGACTTTTGGGGAGCACGCACGCGCCCAACTCCCGTGGAAAAACCGGTCGGCGAGCGTACTTGATCGTTCAATCGAGGGTCGGAAGAGGGTGTCGACAAGGGGGGGACCAGACGATGTTGATTCAAATTGTGGCCGTGGCAAATTCCCCTGCCCGCAACAAGCAGGCGATGGGAAAACGAGTTCTCGCTTGATCGAGGAGTTTTCGTAGCCTCCCTGCGTTTCCCGATCGGGAGCCGAACCCGTGACGCTACGACTGACGATTCTGCCCGCAGGGGACATGCTGGGCATCCATCTCCCGTTTGAGTACCTCCCGATAGTAAATGAGCCGCTGACGAGAGTCATCCAACGATCCGCCGAATGACCGATTCTCGTCGAGGTAGACAAGCGGAACTGGGTACTCTGTGATTCGCAGCTCATGTCGAACCGCCTGAACCCACAACTGAAGAGGCATGGCGTAGCCAAATTCCGTGATGTCAAAGCACTTCAAAGCATCGACTCGGTAGGCTTTGAACCCGCAGAATGTGTCCGTCAGGCTCAAACCGAAGCAGTCATTGATCTGGCGAGTGATCTCCATATTGATTCGACGTCGATCTTCAGGCGGGGCCGAGTTGTCGTCGAAGATCTCGAGATACCGACTTCCCGAGACGATATCCCAAGGCTCGTCATTGTCGGCATAGATCGCGGACGCCATGGCCGGGATCAGTTTGGGCTCATGCTGGCCATCGCAGTCGATCGTGACCAGGACATCGTAATTCTGCTCCAAAGCGTAGTTGAAAGCACTTCGCAATCCGGCTCCGTAGCCTTGATTCTCCACATGCCGAATCACGGCAATCCCGTCGGTTTCCTGGAGCAGCAGCGGAGTGCGGTCGGAGGACCCGTCGTCAACGACGAGAATGTCGTCACTGTACTGACGGACCTCGTCCAGAACTTCCAATAAATGCGATTCTTCGTTGTAAACGGGAAGGGCAGTCAACGTACGAAATGGCATTCTCTGCTCCATTCGAAAAATCTGATTCGCGAGGATTCCCCCTCTCGAATCTCTCTGATTGTATGGAGCATCATGCTCTTGTCTCGCGTTTTCTTCCGGCACTTCCAGAATCGTCGAAACATGGAAGGGGGGGCACACCCAAGTTTCCGTCGTCCGAATTCAGCTGAGAATCGCTTCGATCGGATCCGCCCCTTCGACGCCAACCAGTTTATGGTCCAAACCGCCAAAGAAGTAGCTGAGGTTATTGGGGTTGAGTCCCATCTGGTGAAGGATTGTCGCGTGCATCCGCTTCACGTGCAGCTTGTTTTCCACAGCCGCCGAACCAATCTCGTCCGTGGCCCCGTAGCTGACTCCCCCCTGGATCCCCCCGCCGGCCATCCAAGTTGTGAAGCCGTAGGAGTTGTGATCGCGACCGGTTCCCTTCGCATATTCGGCCGTCGGTTGACGACCGAATTCTCCCCCCCAAACAATCAACGTCTTATCGAGCATTCCCCGCTGCTTGAGATCCTCCAGCAGAGCGAAACACGGCTGATCAACGTCTTTGCATTGCGACGGCATTCGACCGCCGACGTTGCTGTGGTGGTCCCAGTTGTTGTGGTAAACCTGAAT
>JAGQQQ010000638.1 GCA_020426125.1 Planctomycetaceae bacterium | reverse complement strand
ATTGACATTTTGTGCCACGACGGCCTTCTCTGCTGTGAGATTACCAACCAGCGTACCAACCAGCTGGACTGAGGAGTCCTTCATCTTCGCATCGTGGAGAAGAGCGACTATTTGGTTCATTCGTTCCTGATCCGTGATGAGAGTGGTTGCAATGGCTTTAGGCAACTCTTGGATGTCTGGCTCCTCGGTCCACCCGAGTAGTCCCTTTGTCCGCGACCAGAGATCCTTCCCAAGTTGGGATGCGGCTCCCTCTGCGCATTTGGTTCCAAGAACGGTAAGTGCGGAAGTGACTGTTGCCAGAGTAATCGGATCCATGATCAAGCTCCTCAAATTGCGCCAACATCGTTCGATATCACAACCGTAGCTGTTCGCGGGACAACTTACAATCGCCTTGCTTACCGTCGACATTTCTGGCTAGATGATCGTCGAAAAGTCTGAGGCAAAATCTCCAGTCCGGATTCTGTCCGGAAACTGTCCTCAAACTGGATTGGACGTGGACGGTGTGTGTTTGTTGTAGGTTGTTTTCCCCTCCCGACTTAGGTGCCGGGCCTGGGCTTTGGCCCAAGCCCGGCTTCATTCCCTGAATGGCGAAGACTCGGATACCCATCCCAACTCCCGTTGGTCGTTGGTCGGGTCTCCCTCCCATGGTGCACGCTCCAGACCTCGGTTCCGTCCAGTGAATGAAGCCGGGCTTACGGCCCGGCACCTGCAGCGAGCCTCGAAGTCGGCTGGGGAGGACGCCCGGTCGGCTGCATCCAGGGTGACTCGCCGATTCCTCACGCAAGGTGCCTTCCCGAGGACTCCACCTTGCGTTCGGACGTGCGGCTCGTCGAAATCGGGGCAGCCCCTCCGGGCGTCTCGATCCCTTTCCCCCATACCCCATGCTGTATCAAGTCCGTCTCCAGTACGCGATCCACGTCGATGCCGACAACAAGTCCGACGCCTTTCGCAAGGCGTGCGAGGCCCTGCGGAACAATCCGGGATCGCATATCGCGTCCATCCAGCAGCCGGATGCGCCGAGAGGAAATCCGTCGTTCATGAAACGGCTGATTACTGGAAAATAGATCTCCGTCTCTCTCTTGATCCAGATCGCTTTCAAAAGTGGTCGCATCCCATGGTTCCTGTCCTTGCCAAAAGGCTCGCTGCATCGCCCCTGACGTGGCGAGTAAGTCGCCCCCTCCATTTTGTGTTTCTGCAAGTCTCCTCGACGTCGTCGCGAAGGCGAGTTGTCACCGAAGAATTCGGCAGCCGCTGGGACTGCCGAAAGAGGGTCTCTGATCCGTCAATTGTCGAGAGGAATCTCGGCCTCTCGTACTTCGATGTACTGTTGAGCCAATTCCAGGACGCGAAGGGCTTGCGGAAGTTCGGCGAGGCTGAACGATGAGGCATATTTCCAATTGTCCCCTTCCCGGTACCGTTTTTGGACGCTGACGGATCGCATCGACCGCTTGCCGCTGTCGGTCTCGACGTCATGCACGAACACCGACGCGGACACGTATCCGATGCGATAGACCTTTTCGGGCTTCTTTTCAGCCATGGCAGATTCCTCATGCGAAGGATCAGAGTGAAGCGTTCAGCGACTTGCTGACACTCAGCGAGGTTGCCACGGTCAGGATCGATGCGCAAGCGACAAATCAAAGGTGGTCTGCTCGCAGGCCTTTTCAGCTTAGCAATCCGGTCTTTAATGCGGTCAAGGCGTGCTCGCTGTCCGGCGTCACCAGCGGTTGGCTTCGCCGACGCTCGCCAACCGGGCGTCGCCGGGCCAATTTCCTAGCCCCTTGCCACAGCTCGACAGCCTTGACCGCGAGCTGCGGATTGCTGCGAACGGCCTGCTCCTCGAAGACCACGTGGAGCGGCTTATCACTTTCACCAATCTTTTATGGTCTCATCTCATTCCCAGGCTCGGCGTCCGGCCCCCTCGAAGGACGCCACACCATCGGCCCAGCTTCAGTTCAAGCTGCGAGACGGCGCGTTGTCGGTTAGCGTCTTCGCGAAACCCGTCGCGAATGACCGAACAAACGTATTCATCGTCCCGGAACGTGCCTATCGGGATAAGAACGATGCGTGGACCAGCACGCACATTCTCCATGCCGAGGACTTGCTCCGGATGAGCGAGCTCCTCACGCAGGTTCATATCCAAATGAATCAGGTCTCTGATCAGCCGGAACCGGCGTAAGCCGTTCTCTTCTCGCCCACGGTTGGTCACCGCCGACCGTGGGCTTTCACTGTGGTCAGCGGTGAACGAGACGCCTTCTTCGTGTTCTCGACCCGCATGACGAGATCGTCTCCCTTGAGACGACGCCTTTTATTTCTTCTTCTCCCATTCAACATGACATCTCCCGAACGCGCAAGCGAATCCTTCGTGGATGACATTGTCCGGCTGGAGTCCGGAGAACTGACTGAGCAGGAAACCATCGAACTCTTTCAGCGAATGATCGATGACGGTTCCGTCTGGAAGCTGCAAGGCTCATATGGCCGACTGGCATCTCAGCTGATTCAAGAGGGTCTGTGCATGCTCGGCCCAACCAGTCACACCGACTATTACGGTAACGCCATTCCCAGCCGGTACGACGTCTCTCCTGAAACTCCCGGTTCTCCGCAGTTCGTTGCGGATTCTGTCTCCTCTTCCCCCACCTCCGATGACGCATGAAACACAACACACCATCGGCCAGAATGAGTTGATCGACTTTCTGTTGGACACGTTCGCGGAAACATTCCTTTCCCGAGATCTGACTGCTGTTGAAAGGCGGGAAGTGACGGAACTGGCTCAGCGACGGATCGATGAAATCCGTGGAGACACCCGTCGCAGTGTCCAGCGGGAACTGCTAGAGAAGTCGGAGTTGACTCCACCAGAACTCGCCCGCGCATGGGGCGTCAGCCCCGATATGGCTCATCCGAAAAAATCTG
>JAGQQQ010000637.1:1778-4205 GCA_020426125.1 Planctomycetaceae bacterium | reverse complement strand
TCCTCATGAGCCGACTGGAGCGATGCTTGTCCGATTCGCTGCAGCCGGCTGATCTGGCCGACCGAAATGTCCAGGCCATACAAACGGCTGAGCAACTCCGCCATCCTCCGATGACACAGTCGTCCCAGGCTGGTCAATAACATCACGGTCGCCACCACCTGCGGCCCGAACGAGCCGCGGGGAACATCATCGGGGAGTTTCACGGAGTTCAGTTTGCCGCGGCAGGGGCACTCGAGAGTATGCACCTGATGTTCGGTGACAACGGGAACCACCGGCGGAAGCTCGATCACCTGGCGCTTACCACATTCTGGTGAGAAGGCCGTTTTTCTAGCATCAACTTAAGAAGCAACTCCGCCTGGAAAAGCGGACAGATCGCCAGTCATCGTAAGGCATTGCCGTCAGCCATCGCTACGCAAGTTCCGACTCATGCATCAAAAGTCGACAATTCAAAAGGGGGCTTTCACGTTTAGCGAGAGCGGCTTTGAGTCCGTACTTCACCGACAAACTGTCCCCATTTTTTACGTACGCGATGTATTCTGGATTCAATCGACTCCAATTTGTGTTATTGAGCGCGTGCTCGACTCTCGCTCGCATGTTATCACTTTCTCCAGCAAAGAATCCAATATTGCCGGCACAGAGCACGAAAACCCCGGGCCCCTCCAGGGCGTCAAGCGAACTTCCTATTTCGACTCGAGGCATCTTCGTGTTCTTTCTCATCCACTTCGCAAACCTTTTCGCCGCGGTTTCGCGAGCGTCATGCGATCGCTTGCGAATAGACAAGGCTGCGCGGCGATATTGAAACGATGACACGTTTGAGTCGGCTGGACCGAACTCGGCTGCCAATCGGTCAAATTCGTCCGCAAACTCCGGTGAACTTAGGATATCGTCCAACGTTCTTCGGTAGTCAATCGAAATTAGCCGCCATGCGACTTCGCTGGCAAAGCCGTAGCGGTCCATTTGCTCAGATGTCACGCGATCAGGGCGGCGCGTGGCCTGGGGAAGTTTTCCCGCCTTGCGAAGTTGCAGTAAGTACCGATTCCAAATATAAGCACTGCCACCGATGCCTTTGCCACGGCAGTTGTCAATAAAAGCCGCGTTGATCTCTTTGTCACAGAGAAGGTAGTCCGCCGGGTAGCCGTCCCCTGCTGTTTGATACGCTTCAATGACGACGCGTTCCGTGTCTTTGTTAAAAGGTTTCTTACGTTTCTTTCCCTTTGCCGTGCTCGGCGAACTTACAATCGGGTCGTCTGGTCCATCGATTGAGTCTCCGACTTTCGCAGCATCAAGTCGTTGTCGAATAAACCCCACGTATTCCGGCGACAATTCGAAGCCCATCCAGTTCCTCGCCAGTTTCTTTGCGACACAAAGAGTCGTCCCACTGCCGCCAAATGGATCGAGGACCAGATCCTGGGGCCGACTTGAGGCCCGGATAATCCTCGCCAACAATTGCTCTGGCATCTGGCAGCCGTGGAAACCTTCCCGTTCTTTAAAGGTGCCAGCAACCCGTGAAAAGAACCAAGTGTCGTGGCTGGGATTAAAACTCAGGAATTCAGGCGCATCTTGTGGACGTGTGATCCACGTGTTATCCGGCAATCGACCGTTGGGATTCGCTCGGTTGTCCGCGTAGACCAATTCCCGTGCTGACTTCACCCGAATCTCTGGGTTCGCGCGATTGAAAGTGAAATTCTTTGGGTCTTTCACAAAATGAAACAAATGAGTGTGTGATCGGCTGAATCCGTTCACGCAATTCACACCGAATGTGTAGTACCAAATTACCCAGCTTCGACAATGGAATCCTACTTTCTGCGCTTCGATTTTGAGTTCGGCAGCATACTCGTCGCCAATTGCCAGCCAAAATGTCCCACTCGACTTGAGCGCGCGAAAGACGCCGCGTATCCACTGTCGGCCCCAGTCAAGGTAGTCCGATGCCTGCCGCGAGTCGTCATAGACGTCATATTCGTAACCAATATTGAATGGCGGATCGGCAAAAACGAGATCAACCGATCCCTCGTTCAATTGTTCAAGCAATTCGATACAATCACCCTGATGAATTTCATTTGTTTTAAGAGACATATAGCCACCTCCAAGATCAGTCCCTCATCGTCATCTAAGTGTCAGGATATCATTGTTACGCAGTGATGTCGATCTTCAAGTCGTTAACAGGGGACGAGGAAGTGGCCGGCCGATCGCATGGCTTCATTGATTGACTAAGGGACGTCCGGTGAATAAGTGTCTCGTTTTTGCGATCAGTTGGTGGTGGGTAGCAGAGAGTGGGAAGGAAAACAGTTGGGAGCGAACCCTTTCCAAAATGGCGTCGTTCCTCGTCCGTGTCGAGGGCCTTCGGGGAGGTGATTCGGTGACGAGAGACCGTCAGGGGAGTTGATTGTCATTCCGGTGCGTCCTGTGCATGGAGCAATGACAGCCCCG
>JAGQQQ010000637.1:0-1760 GCA_020426125.1 Planctomycetaceae bacterium | reverse complement strand
CCCCAGCCGTGGACGGCAGTCCACACTCGCGTCGACGCGGGAACACGAAGGCCTGGAAGGCCGACAGAAAGGCCCTTTTGATCACCGCTCGCCCCCTTTTTACGAATCCAAGGTGGCAGTTTTATCACAAGTTCCCTTCTCGATTCTGCTCAATGAGAACTGAGGGGATTGCCGACGGTTTGCATCACCGAGGTTCGTCGCACCTCAAGGAGTTCGGCAATTCCGAGAATGCGATAGTTGTTTCCAGTTCACTCCTTACGAACCGCAAGGTGCGGCTGGTCGGAATAACCTTCAGTCATGTCGTTATGTAATGTGCGTGGAAACCTTCAGCACGCCGGCAAGTGCTGAAAGTGGCTCAATGAAACAATTCGGAAAAGACGAGTGTAGGAAAATAAAAACGACGCTCAACTTTTGTTGAGCGTCGTTCGGTTCCTCGTATTAACTACAGCCCATCGACTGGCCGCAGTTGTGGCATAAGTAGCAGTTGCCATTTCTGACCGTGATCGCTCCGCAGTTGTCGCAGGCGGGGGCGTCGGATTGGAATTGGGCGAACTGCTCGCTTCGCGAGGCGGACTGCTGGGGGCTCAGCGTGGCGAGGGTCAGGTCCTCCACCTGGGCTCCCGTGGCGACTTCGCTCGGAGTGGACGCGAAGTGAGGCTTGTGGCCGTTGCCGTGGCTTCCATGGGAGCCGTTGCCGTTCCCATTTCCGTTGGTGTGGCGGCCGTTCTTCTTGTGAGGGGCGGTGAGCCGGTTCACGAGGTCCGCAGCGGTGCGGGCCTTGGGTGTGGCGGCCTTCGCGTTGGTCGATTGGGCGTCCTGCTGGGAGGCGGCCCCCTTCGCTTCTTGCGAAGAGGGCTTAGAGGGGTTTCCCGAATCCTCCGGACTCTCCTCCGGTTCCCGTTTCGGCGTGTTCGCCTCGCGGTACCCGTCGATGAAGGTGATCCCCAGGAACCGGAAGATGTAGTCCACAACGCTCTTCGCGACGGGGATATCCGGGTTGGTGGTCCAGCCGGACGGCTCGAAGCGAGCGTGGCTGAACTTCTTGACCAGGGCTTCGAGGGGAACGCCGTATTGCAGGGCCAGGGAGGTCTCGGTGCCGATGACGTCCATGAGTCCGCCGATGGTGGACCCTTCTTTGGCCATGGTGATGAAGAGTTCCCCGGGGCTGCCGTCCTCGAACAGGCCGACGGTGATGTACCCTTCGTGTCCCCCGACCGAGAACTTGTGAGTCAGCGACTGACGGGTGTCGGGGAGTCGACGGCGGACCATCTGTTCGACGGGGGCCGACTTGCCTCCCTTACGGTCTCCTTCCTTCTTCGTCGCGAGGGGCTGGCTCTGCTTCGAGCCGTCGCGATAAATGGCGAGGGCTTTGAGGCCGAGTTTCCAGCCTTCGAGGTAGGCGTCGCGGATGTCCTCGACGGTCGACTCGTGCGGCATGTTGACGGTCTTCGAGATCGCTCCCGAGAGGAACGGCTGAGCGGCGGCCATCATACCGACGTGTGCCTTCCAGGCGATGGTGCGGCTGCCATTGGCGGCCTTGAACGCACAATCGAAGACGGGCAGGTGCTCTTCTTTGAGGCCGGGGGCTCCCTCAATCGTCTCATTCGCTTCGAGATACTCGAGGATGTCGGTGATTTCCGACTCGGTGTACCCGAGGGTCTTGAGTGAATGGGGAACGGTGCGGTTGACGATCTTCATCATTCCGCCACCGGCGAGTTGCTTGTATTTGATGAGTGCGATGTCGGGCTCGATGCCGGTGG
>JAGQQQ010000636.1 GCA_020426125.1 Planctomycetaceae bacterium | reverse complement strand
CAAATAGAAGCTTACGTCGGTTTTCAAGGCATGACGGAGAGTCGCAACTCCCCAACTGTCCGCCCCCCGCATTTCCAGTGTCGGCCCCGGACTGTGGCGGTTCGTGTAAGGTATGAATAGAAATACCGTTACAGAAATTTCGTCAAGCTGATCGAGTGGAATTTCCCGCCGATCGCCAGAAGAGGATCGATAGGAGGAAGAGCGATGTGGCTCAACTTGTCACGACCAGAAATTGCCCACTCTGGCCAACGGCTGGCCTTTCATCGACGTTTTGCGGTCCTGCACACCCCAGACCAGAGGTTAATTCGACAATCCCCGAGTTTTCAAAACGCTTGCAATCACGATCACGATCGTTCCCACGATCGTCGTGAAGGTCATCCACATCCCCGCGTTGCGTCGAATTCCCTGAAGTGCTTTCGAGCGACCCGCGAGAGCTGATGCGAAAAAGAACACGACAAAGGCAAGAAGGATCTTGATTCCCATCCACATGTGATAAACCTTGTCACCGGGATGGAGCGGACGCATGATTGCCAAATAGTTGTAAAATCCCGTGAAAATCAAGATCGCGATTGAGACCGCCACATAGATTCGCCAACGCTTTGCGTTCGCCTCAAGAACCTCCGGGCGGATGTCGTCGGAAAGAGTTTTCGAGGCGGGTGTGAGGACATTCCGGACATACAGCCCCCCGCCAAAAAGCATCATCGCCCCCATCAGATGAAGAACGCGGGACAAAACGACAACAACATCCAGTTCCATAACAAAAAGTCCCCCCGACCCAGGCAGCAATTCACAAAGCATTCAGCGGTTATAGGACGCTCTCGGCTACTGTGGTAGTGACGTCGCCAATTTTCTCTCGAAACACTCAAAATCCGCAAGCCCCGGCGCAGGGAACCGTCTACCGCTGAGAATGAAGGCTATCGTCCTTGCCTTCCAAACAATGGGGGCAGTCAACAAGACCGTTGTTACAGACTGGGCAGTCAACCTTCCGGAAGACCTTCTGAAGAACGGGTTTCTGAGCTCCCTTCGGTCCAGCGTAACGGATGACGTTTTCGGAAACGGAGATCTCCCCTCCGTTGCACTTCGGAGCGGTGCAAACAACGGCGGAGCGACCGTTGCAGATGGGACAGGTGTCATCCTCATAAGGCGTCCTCGTGGAACTTCCAGCTGTCGAATTCGCGACCGACGCGATCCCCGACTCGAAGTAACCAGTGACTGAGAGGACCACGCCTTGAAGTTGTTCGCTCCAAACGTTCCGTGGGGTCTCTACGAGTGATCGCGACGGAGGGGAAATGCGACCAAGATGAGTTTTCAGAAATTCCCCAGCGACCGTAGACGGCACTGCCGCGCCCTGTCCAGACGAGTCCGTCACAAGAGCGATGACCTCTCCTTGATCGCTCAAAATGGGTGATCCCGAAGCCACAACGGGAAGCGGGGCCGACAGGCGACATTGCCCCAAGGTTCCTTCGGATCCGGCCGAGATCGGCTCCAGATGCTGTGGCACAGACTGAATGCCAGCCGATCCACCCACTCCGGTTGCATTGGCCCAATAAGCCGTCCCCTCGCTCGCATTCGGTCCCGACAAATCCGACGTCGGAGACAAGGGCAGGGGATTGCCGATCAGTCCAGGGACATGAACGAGTGCCAACCGCAAATCGCCAGACATCGCCACGACCACTCCCAGACGTTCCCGTCCGGCTCCGTCTTGGACGCCAACCAAGTCGACCATCCCCAAGGAATCCGAGTAAATCCCAGTTTGGCTGGTCAGGAGATACTCTGGAGCCACGAGTATCGCTGTTCCCTCGGTGGACGGAGTGAGCCCCTCGGGGCGAGACGCCGGAACGGCACTCCCCGGCTTCAGGCTGGCTTGCCGTTCATCTTCCGCGAATACGGGGATCATGTGCAGCCAGCCAGTCTGGGGACGGAACTCCTCTCCCTTCTTTTCGCTTACGTATTTGTCGTAGAGCTCCTGGCAACGGCTGAGATTTCTCGCGTCGACGCGGAGTAACGTCGCAAGATGTTTCATTCGCCCCAGATTCTGTACGACCTCAGGGCAATACAGAAGCAAATCGGCGGCACGTTCAAAGTCGGAAATCGCCGCGCTGAACTTCCCCTGTTTCACATGGGTGATCCCAAGACTATTGTGTGCCGCCGCAAAGTTGGGATCTCGAAGCAGGACCCGTCGAAAGTGTTGTTCCGCCTTCTCGACACCATAGACCCCGGCAAACGGCAGCGAATACACGAGTCCCAGCGTATAGTCAGCCCGGAGGCCATTGAGATCGGATCGGCTGGCTTGCTCAAACAAGTCGACAGCCTGCTGATAATCCCCTCGCTCCAAGGCGGCATCACCCTGCTTGATGATTTGGTGGGCATGTGCGACTTCGGCATTGGCTTCATCGCGGGGCATCCACTGTGTTCCCATGCGGTAAAGTTTCTGTTCGGCTCGCTGCTTCCATTCTTCAAAATCGCGGTCCACCAGTTCCTGCTGCACGTCCGTAAATTCAAAACTCTGTGCGAAGACTTCATGCATGGCCAAGGCGTCGGTGGCCCGTTTTTCCAGGCTGATCATTTTCCGAATCTCGCCGAACTTCGCTGACTCGATGGGAGCCCGCACCTCGGGAATCTCGGGAACTTGCTTCGCTGGCGGCTCCGCAATGATCCGTTGAGTCGGGCGTTTCTCCGGTGGAGCAACGTCAGTCACAGACTTCGGCTGAGTCCGCATTTCAGATGATGCGAAAGTCGACGGTCGCTCGTCTGATCGCTCCGTTGTTTCCGGCGGCGATTCGAAACTAGCGGGTTGGGGCACGTTGGACGTTCCAGGTCCCGATGTCAACGGATCCTTCGGCATAGAAGAAACCGAGTCAAGCACTGGTCGCGATGAGAATTCCGATTCAACAGCCTTAACGATCCGAGTTTCCGTGGTTTCGGATTCGTGCTGGCGTTCCTGCTCCCCCGAGGACAATTGAGTTTCCGCGAGTAATGGGGACTTGTCTGGCGAATCGACGGCCACCTGATTCGCATCCGAAACAGTCCGTTCTTCGGATGGGGATGATCCCGGACGAAGGACCAACATGCCCACCATCACCGCGAGGAACCCTCCCCCCATACACGCCGTTAGCAACAGAATGGGAGATAATTGACGTTGGGATCCCATAGCTCCGCCCCTCTAAGAATCAGTTCGTTTCGTCTCCCTCATACTAACCACCGCAGCGGTCAAACGAAATGAGAAACAGACAAAATGCAGGGTTTGAGGAAGACTGAGACGGGAACCATCCTCGCCGGTTTCTCACCCAATGGATCAAAATCCCCTGTATCCGTTGGGGGAGAAAAGGCAAATCGCCGAAAATGAGGCAAGGAAAAATATGGGATCGGACGGTCAATCTCGGAGCATCAAACGCGCCCACACGAGGTCAATTTCATCATCATCTCACCCACCGTGCGGAGATGCAAACATTATCCAATAGACTCGCAAACGCGTTTCATTGCGGTCAATCCTTGTTTCGCAACTTCAAGAGGATCCTGTGCCCAAAGATCTTCGCGAAACAACTCAAGCGATAAAAACCCAGTATAGCCAATCTTCCGAAGCAGATTCAGAAAGTGGGAAAGAGGAATGACACCATCTCCAGGCATCACACGGTCTGGGTCGCGTTGCTCAAGCGCGGGGGGACTCGCCGGAGCATCATCGAAGTGACAGACTGCGATCTGATTTGGCTTGAGCCGGGCAATATCGTCGTGCCCACCCCCTCCCCGGTAATCGTGGAACGGATCCAGGACGATTGTCGCTTCCGGATGACCGGAACCTTCCATGATCCGCAGGGCATCCGCGATCGTGTTGACCTCCTGTGCGAACCCCAGATACTCCACTGAGGGGCGGACTCCCATCTCGATCCCGATCTCGAGGAGCCGTCCATAACGCTCCGCGGCCCGTTGAAAATCGACACCGGAATGCGGCGGGCCCGCGACGGCGTGGGGGGCGCCCACCGCGACGGACTGTTCCATCCGTCTGCGACACTCCGCGAGCCCCTCCTCGTATGCGGATCCATCCGGCTCGCACCACCCCTTGAGCATGATCGTTGTCGGGACGACCAGTCCATGGTCCTCAACGGCCTGACGAATTTCCTTCAGGTTGCCGCCGCGACTCAGATGCTCATCAATGTCCGCGTGCCAAAGTTCGATCCCCTCATAGCCCGCTTGAGCCGCAACTCGAATTTTGTCGAGAATCGGAGTGGGCTGAATGGTGCTGGAGTTTAAGGAATATCGAAACTCTCCCATCGCCGAATTCTCCTTGAAACAAGCGGAAGATCCTTGCGCTCCGTCATTCTCGGGTTCTAACTCAAACGCCCAAGACCATCAACCGGGAGGGGCGGAAATCCAGAACTCCCCCCTGGCGGCCAAACGAGTTCGATGGCGAGGGGGCTCCGTCAATCCACCAGACAAGTCGGACTCGCCCTTGCTTAACAAAAGAAACGCACCCTCCTGCTACAGAAGAATGCGTTTGAAGACTTAGTAATGAGTGGACCAATTCAGTTCGAATGCTAGTTCTGAGCTGTGGCGGATGCCAGCTGGGATTGGATCCCTTTCAGCCGCTCGACGCGATTCTGAAGTGCCGCCAATTGATCATTCGCGGCCTTGAACTCCGCTTCGGCGGTTTGAATGGCGCTCATCTCCTCGGGGGTAGGCTTAGCGGCCTCGGCAAGTTTGTCCGCATTGGCCTTGGATTGGGCGGCTGCGGCAATGGCAACCTTCTCCGCCTCAACCACGGTGTTCAGGGT
>JAGQQQ010000635.1 GCA_020426125.1 Planctomycetaceae bacterium | reverse complement strand
CATCTGGGGCGAGAGCGATGCCGACGGGGCGGAAGTTTTCGCCGCCGGTGATGAACGGCTCCGCGATCGACTCGAACGAGGCTCCTTTCTCCTTGAGCACGAACCGGTCGATCCGATGGTCTCCCCATGACGTGACGAACAGGTTGCCGAGGTACTTCTCGGGGAAGGCGTCATGTTCATACGCGAGGATTCCGGACGGAGCTTCTCCCGTCCCGGCGACCATGGGGAGCGTTCCGGGCACTTCCCCGTTCCAACTGGTGAATGGATGCAGCCCTTTTCGGCCATTGCGGAAGCGGTAGCCGTAGTCCCCTCCTTCGATCACGTGCAGCAATCGGCAGGGTGGGCGCGAGTCGGGATCATTATCGACGGTGAACAACCTGCCGAAGGCATCGACGCACGATGCATGTGGATTCCAGAACCCGGTGGCCCAATGTGAGAGTTGCGTGCCGTCGGGACGCATGCGGTAGATGTTGCCCCCTTCGGCTTTGCCGGTGAGCGGCTGCAAAGGCTCACCCGCTGAAGTGGGTGGCTGAACGGATGTCATCTCGCGACTGTAGAGTTTGTATTCGGCTCCGAGATTTTCGCCGAAGCCGAAGTACATCCAGCCGAGCGCGTCGAACGCGAACCCTGCGAGGCCGTTGTGCGGATAGTCCCCCGGCGTCTCCAGCCACGCCAGCTTCGTCCGCTGATCGCAGACGTTGTCCCCATCGGTATCTTCGAGCAGCCAGACCGCCCGACGAGTCGCGAGGAATAGTTGAAGAGAGGAGGGAGTAGAGACGAGAGAGGAGAGAGAATTCCTGTTTTCGTCTTTTCTCTCATCACTCCTCACTCCTCTCTCGTCCCTCAACCATTCTGGCCGCACTGCGACGCTCATCGCGTGCGTAAAGCCGTCGGCGAAGACTTGGACGTTGTCGCATTGGCCGTCGTCGTCGGTGTCAGTGAGGAGCAGCAGCCGGTCGGTGGGGTGGCCATCGTAGCCATCTGGGCGGAAGTGGGTGTTGGATTCAATGGCAAACACGCGGCCCCGGGAATCGACGTCGATCCCCGTCGGCGTCTTGATCTGCGGCGACTCCGCGAAGAGTTCGATCGTAATCTCCGGATCCAAACTCTTCGGCGGCTCGTCCTGAGCGAAGAGGATGGTCGGAAGGAAACAAATCCCCAGGAGAACGATTCGTGAAGTGGGCATGAGTTGGCACCTTGCGCGAGATGGACGGAAACCGGGTCCTGCCACACTGTAAGCCAGCGGTGTCTGGGACGTAAGGAGCGCGTCCGATTTCCCGTTCCGGAAACGACGATTCAACAGCCGGGCTCACTCTGGAGTCATCACAGTCCCCGGACGATTTGGCACGAGAAAACGGCGAGTCGTTGCGAGGGTCTCGCTTTCAGAATTCGTATAAAGACGGGGTTCATGGAAAACCCGCGTTCGTGCGTGTCAACAGGTTGCATCAAGAGGTTTGAACTGCTTCTGCGGTTGCACTTTCCATTCTCTGCGTCCTGTCTGGCGATGGAGATCCCTTCACGGACGTCGGCCGTCCTGTCAGCAAGACGGCCATTCTCCGCATGGTATGGCTGGTGACCTAAGTTTCAATTCGAACACCTCGTGTTTCGTGCCAGCATTCCCCTTTTGCCTTCCAAGTGTTTTCCCATGCGCACCGCCATTCAAACCGCCTCGGATGCTTTTGGAGTTCCGTTCACTCCGTCATCACCGCCCCCCATTGACGGGGATCGCGATTGGCTGGTGCGGCCATCCGGTCCGTGTGGCCATCGTGTGTTGCTTCGAGGCGACCGGGAGAAGAATGAATGGCTGGAAGGTGAAGTCTCTTCACCAGACACCAAATTGTTGGATCGACTCGCAGCGACAACAATCCTGGTGATTCAACAGCAAGACCAACTGAACTGTCGGGACGAGGAGACGGATTCGTTCATCGAGCAGATGGGTATCGCGTTTGAGCAACTTGTCTGGACACGCAAACTCGCGGAGACGATCGAAAGTGTTGAGGTTCGTCAGT
>JAGQQQ010000634.1 GCA_020426125.1 Planctomycetaceae bacterium | reverse complement strand
CCTTTATGAACAGTTTCATACGATCGTCCGATTCAGTCGGGAACTCGTTCCGGAACGCCCGATCTGGGATGTCCTCAACTCACTGACCCAGTTGATCCCGGAAAGCCTGAATGCGAGCAATGCCTTTCTCGTCGAACGACCGGAAAAATCAGATGCGGACTTCTGCATTTGGGCGTCGACCGCGAAGGATCTTCTCTTTTCCCAAGATGAACTCCCCGTTCTGTTAAAGCGGCTTGAGAACTCCGGGAAACATCTGGTCCTTTGCGAACGGAACCCCGGCACACAGGGCAATGGAGGATACGTCCTCGCGGCCCGCGCCCAACCTCACTTCGGAACACGGCTCTGGATTATCGTTCTCAGAAATGGTCCGGCCACGGGATTCGGTTCCGAGGAAGCCCTATTTCTCGAAGCGATCGTGGGGCTGCTCGAAAAGTACCTCCATATCGTCCGGCTTTACGAGGAGAAGGACAAGCTTCGACTGACTTTCGTGGAGTCGCTGAACCGATTGCTGAAATTTGACGAAGGAGACTTCACAAACCATCGAGCCCGAGTCGCGGCGATCGCTCCCCTCCTGGGGAATGCTTTGAATCTCACTCCTGAGGAACTGGCCCATCTGAAGAATACGGGCCTGCTTCACGACATCGCTAAGACGTCTCTCAGAGACTCGCCACGCTGGTACGACCACCGGGCTTTTGTCGCCGATGCCCCCCTCACGCGAACGTTCAAGGAGGATCGACAACCCTGCCCGGCCATCTAAAAAATGCAGGCCGCGTGCGGACGTCCGATATTCCCGGATGCGAACTGTTTACGCCACCGCGTCGGCCCGGCATGATACACGGGAGTACCAACCATTCCTCCCAATTCGATCGGACTCAGTCGAATGATGAAGCGGCTTCTTCCCCTTGTGTCAGGAATCCTTCTCCTTCTGCTCTCGACGCGCGCGCTGCATTCGTCCGAATCTCTCGCCGGAAGCCGCCCCAATATCATACTGGTGATGACGGATGACCAGGGTCTGGGAGACTTGGCCTGTCTGGGAAATGAAATCCTGGAAACCCCCCATCTTGACAAATTTTATGAGATGTCCCTGCGGTTCACGGACTTCCATGTCAGTCCCACCTGCGCCCCGACCCGTTCCGCGATGATGAGTGGGCGTCATGAGTTTCGCAACGGGGTGACGCACACCATTAAAGAACGAGAGCGGATGGCGCTGAGTACGACGACGTTTCCCCAATTGCTTCAACGAGCAGGGTACAAGACGGGGATCTTCGGCAAATGGCATCTGGGTGACGAGGACGAGTACCAGCCCTACAACCGAGGATTTGACCATGTCTTTATTCACGGTGCCGGCGGAATCGGTCAGTCTTACGATAGCAGCTGCGCCGACTTTCCTCCGAATCGGCAGAACGTCTATTTTGACATCGTGGCTCTCCAGAATGACACCATCGTGCAAACCGAAGGCTTCTGCACGGACGTTTTCTTTCAGGAAGGGCTGGGCTGGATCAAAAAGCAGCTGGAACACGGGGAACCTTTCTTCGCATACATTCCCACTAACGCTCCACATGGTCCCATGATTGCTCCGGAAAAGGATAAGCGAAGGTTTCTTGAGATGGGTTTCGATGACACCACCGCCGGACGGTACGGCATGCTCGAAAACATCGACGACAATTTTGGGTTGCTGATGTCAAAACTTGATGAATGGGACGCCTGGGACAATACGCTCGTCATTTTTATGACCGACAACGGCCAGTCCACACGGTCTGGCATGCTTCATGGAAAACGAGTTCCCTTGTTCGCTGGCGGTTATAAAACGGGAAAAGGCTCTCCTTACGAGGGGGGGACCCACGTGCCGGCGTTTTGGCGCTGGAAGGGGAAACTCCCGGAAGGTCGGGATCTCAACGCGTTGACGGCCCACATCGACCTGTTCAAAACATTTTGCGCTCTGGCGGGAGCCGAGATCCCCGCTGATATCCAACAAATCGACGGCCGTTCTCTGTTGCCGTTGTTGGAAGACCCTGATTCGGACTGGGAAGACCGAACGCTCTTCTTTCACGTTGGCCGATGGGAAAAATTCGCGGATCCCCATGACAGCAAATTCGACCGGTGCGCGGTCCGCACCACCCGCTGGCGGCTGGTCAACAATAAAGAGCTTTTTGACATCCAGAATGACCCGTTCGAGAAGACCAACGTCATCCTCGACCATCCGAAAGTTGTGGCTCGCCTCCGTCAGTCGTACGACGAGTGGTGGGACGCGACCGTTCCGCTCATGGTGAATGAACAGACTCCCAATCTGGACCATCAACCCCAAGCCGTCCGCTACCAAAGGCAGCTCAAAGAACGCGGAATTCCTGAGTGGCAACCCCCGTCACTTTGATTGTCGAAGGCACATGTCATGCGGAACTCTCACCGCGTTCGTTCCACGCTTGTCACCCTCCCCTTGTTGGTGGGTGTCTTGTCGGTTGTCACGGTTTGCGGGTGTCGTGAAAAAAATGACGGTGTCGAAGTGGCCTCGTCGGTCCAATCGAAGGCCACGAGGCATTCCGCCTCGCAGAAAAATGACCGGCTCGTCGGAACACGAGCCTGTGCCGAGTGCCACGAGGAACAATATCAGAGCTATCTTAAGACCTCGCACAGCGATTCCTTCTCCCTGGTCGATTCGGATCAGGAGCCGCCGGACGGTCGGTATCTTCATCCGCTTTCCAGGCGAGTCTACGAGGCATTTCGAAGGGGAAACGAACTCTGGCACTCCGAGGGAGTAATTGGTCAAGGAGCGGCCATTTCCCTCGACCAACATCCTGTGAAATATCTCGTGGGTTCCGGACATCACTCGCGAACGTACCTGTCTGAGATCGATGGATTCCTCGTTGAGTCTCCCGTGACCTGGTATCAATCCCAGAAGACCTGGGCATTATCCCCCGGTTATGACCAGCCTGTCCCCTACGGATTTGAACGGCCGGCCGATCTGGGATGTGTGGCGTGCCATGTGGGAAACGCCGAAAGTGTCGATGGGGCGTATCACAAGCTCACATTTCACGAGTTGGCCATCGGATGTGAACGGTGCCACGGGCCAGGACGGACGCATTCGGAAGCTAGGAAATCCGAGAGCGGCAAGCTCCGATCCGACGACGGGATTGTTCATCCTGCCAAGTTATCTCGTCAGCTCTCCGAGGATCTCTGTGCCCAATGCCATCTGCGGGGGCTGGCGACCGTCTTCCATCCAGGGGAGACTCCCTTCACGTTCGAGCCGGGCCGGCCGCTCGCGGAGAATCGACTCGATTTCTTCACCACGGATTCTCGTGGGAAAATGAACGTCGTCGGTCATGTGGAGCAGATGCATTTGAGCCGATGTTATCTGGAGTCCGAGACATTAACCTGTACCACGTGCCATGACATGCATCGGTCCGCCGAGTCGGAGCCAGTGGATTTTCGTCAGCGTTGTCTCACGTGTCACACGGACCAGAGTTGCGGCCTGCCGACGGACCATGCGGAGCGAATCGAGCGGGCGGATCGGTGTGCGACGTGCCACATGCCGCGTGGAGAAACCGACATTCCTCACATTGCGTTCACTCACCATCGAATAGGAATCCATGCGTCTTCGCAGGGTGATGTGGACGGGAAAGATCTGTCTGCGGTCACGTCGTTGACACCTCACCAAGACATCTCCGGGTTGTCCGCCGATCTGATTCAACGGGCAAACGGGCTCGCATGGTTGGAAGTGTCGGTCAAACAACCAACGGAACAATCCTTTTTGACTTCGCAACGGCAGGCCCTGTCGCTTCTCACCAGCTTCGCGCGAAACACCCCGGGCGACGGGGTCGTCTCCTCATCACTCGCGCAACTTTTGGTGGATCGAGATCCCCGAAGCGCGTTGCGTCACGCCGAAGAAGCGCTCGCCGAACCCACCCTGCCGGTGCAGGCGAGAATGAACGCGTTACTGGTTGTCGCACTTGTGAAACTTCAGTCAGGACATGCCGACCAAGCGATCCCCTCGCTCGATCAACTCGGCAGACTTCGGCGATCAGCGAATGACTCCATGATTCGCGGCGACGCACTGATGGAGATCAACTCGGGAGCAGCGATCAAACAGTTTCGAGCGGCTGCCGCGATTCGACCTTTCGACACCGACATTCTTGACGCGATCGCAGATCGTCTTGATGCGATTGGCAATTCCGACGAGGCGGAGTCGTTTCGCTCGAAAGCACGGGATTTGAAGGCCGCCTTGCCGGCGCGTTCTCTGGAGTGATTTTTGCGGCTGCGCTACATCTAAATGACCGATTCTGATTTTTGGACACTCCTTGGGAAGAAATCCGAAATTCGAAGAACCAA
>JAGQQQ010000633.1 GCA_020426125.1 Planctomycetaceae bacterium | reverse complement strand
ACGATCGGACGTCGATGCGGGTTGACTGCCAGAAGGAAAAATGCTTCGCCCCGAGTGCATCGTAGCGAAGCTAGATGAGTGTCATGGGGAGAACCAGAGCAATCCGCGGAACCACGATTGTGTTCTGTCTCCTGGATTGTCGTTCGCATTGTTGTGACAGACACTCGCCGTGGACACACGATAGAGCAAACTGCTCTCAGGGAAAAAAGGTTCTTACGCTGCCTGCTTGGGAGGGAAGAACTTGGCCACAGTGGCCTCACTCGGAGGGGGAGTGATCAAAGACACCACAATCAGTGCGATGGTGGATGCGGCGATCATCGTGGCAACTGGGTTGAGACCAGCGAAGGTGTAGTTCGGATTTCCCCCGAAGTTGCTGGCCTGGAATAGCCAGATCCAGGTTCCCGCCGCCGCGAGGATGCAGGCATAGGCTCCGGCCTTCGTCAGACGACGCCAGTAAATCGATGCGAAAACGAGTGGGAACAAACTGGCGAATCCGCCGAATGTCCAGACGCCAAGCGTGAAGACCCGTCGGACTTCCAGCAAGCTGAGAAAATACGTGATCGCCACGATCGCCACGATGAAGGTCCGGGCCATAATCACGACCTGTTTGTCGGAGAATCGCTGTTTGCCCCCATAGTGAATGACGACGTCTTCCGTAAACATCGTACCAATGCACAGGAACTGGCTGTCGAGCGAGGACATAATGGCTGCCAGAATCCCGGCCGTCAGGAACCCCGACAAAACGTCGTTGGTCATTTGGCCGACCATGTAGGCCAGAACCCCATTGGGATTGAAATGGGGTGGAACCAACGCCACGCGAGGGTTGTCTGGCATGGTTGCCGAAGTTGCCCAGACGCCAATTAAGACGCAGGGCACCCATACGATCGCGATAAACAACGGATGTGCCACCACCGGCAGCTTGAAACTGGAAGCACTCTTCGCCGTCAGCCAGTGCTGGAACAGGTGGGGAAACATTCCGACCGAAAGCGGGATAAACATATAACTGACGAATGCCCAGAAGTTCATGCCGTGAGGTTCTTCCGGAGCCCACCGCATGGCCCGGTATCGTCCGACCGCCTGCTTGCGGGTCATCTTCCCTTCTTCCTTGGGATGGCCAATCTTGTCCTGGAAGAAGGCTAATGCCTTCGGTTCCCAATTGTCCTTGGGGAACGCTTCCATTGTCAGGGATGTGAAGTTCTCGGGCAGGGGATCGGGCACGACGCGGTCGTCCTGAAGCAATTCCGCCGCCTTCTCCTCTTCCGGAGTTAGCTCCGGCAAGAGACCCTCGGCCATGGCGTACGTCGCTTCAGCGCGACGTTGATTGAAAGGCTTCGCCCAAGGAGGACCCGGAGGCATCTTTTCCTGGGCAGCGGTCTTCTGCTCCTCCGTCAGGGAAAATCCCTTTTCATCGACGGCGTAGTTGTAACGAGCCAACTGCTGCCAAGTGTGCAAGTCCGTATCGTATTGCTCCTGTTCCGAAGGAGCGACGAATCGCATCAGCTTGCTGGGGTGTTTCTCTAAGACTTTCGCACTTGCCGCCTGAACACCGCCCAGTTTCGAACTGATGATGATGAAGGTCACGAGCCCGAGAGCCATAAAAACCAACGTTTGAAACGCATTCGCCCATGCCGTTCCACGCATTCCTCCGAAGAAGACATAGAGCAATACGACCACACAGATGACGAGCGATCCGAGCCAGGGCGGAACGCCATAATCGTACTCAGCGAACAGGTTGGCGAAAGCCCCTTCGGTAATGCTCATGATCACCGTTCCCGATGACATGACTCCGATCAACAAATACGGGATCACCAGCCCAACCAGAATCGGAAACAGCAAGAGTCCAATTTTGTCGCTTTCCAGGCGGTCGCGGAAGTATTGGATCTGGGTTGTGTACCCGTATTTCTTTCCGAAACTCCAGAGCTTGACTCCGATCAGGAAAAAGCACAGCGAGTGGATGATCCCGCTGGAGGAGGCGAGCATGCCGTAAACGCCGATCCCTTCCTTGTAAGCTTCCCCGCTAGAACCCACCAATGCGAAGGCCGTCATTGTCGTTCCGAATAACGACATCAGAAGCAGGAAGGGGCCAATGCTGTGGCTGGCGAGCATGTAATCTTTGCTCGTTCCTCGAAACAACCGGCTGGCGACTCCTCCCAGCGCTAACAGCAACAACAGGTATCCGATGATAATCGTGAGCTGAATCATTCCGTGGCCCCTTCTTTTGATGTCGTGGGATGGGCGGAGTCACCGGAAGGGGCATCCGCAACTGCCGCGAGCGTCTCTTCCTCCAAGTCGGCGGGCCAGCAGAACATCGTCGCCAGAAACCAGGTGAAGGCCGCGGCCAGCGAAATCCCGAAGTGATAAAGCAACCCGATCGGCATGAATCCGAAGACCAAGGTCGTCTTATCCCAGAACCAGAAGTCCTGATGGATCACGATCAACAGGACAACAAGTCCCCAGACAACATAATGCATTGTTGGCTCGTGAATGGTTGAAAGGAACAGACCGCCGAGTCAGCAGTCGGAGGGGGGAAGGTCCATCGCAGGTTCAGGCAGCATCGGTCCATGATTCGCCGGGGAACCAGAGGATAGCAGCGCAACGCCCCGAGTGAAACGGACGGAGCCACGCATCGAGCCGGGAGCCGCTTGCCATGTTGGAGAGCGTTGAATTGATCGCGGTGAGAAGAGGGGACGGGGTTACGCGAACTCGATGGCCTCCCGTCTGGGATCAGCGGGACCGGACCTCGACCGGCCATCAATTTGCTCAATTCGGCTGCGGTGAGACATTCCCCCGAAAAAACGGTGGAGGATTCCTGCAAAGTCCCCGGCGAGGAGAGATCCAAGCATCGCCTTGGCCAGAAGGGTCCCAACTCCTGGGCTCTTGTCGGTGCCGACGATCTGGCTTAATGTCCAGCGAACTGATCGCGGCCGAAAAAACGCTTGGAATCACCGTCGATTAGAAAATGGCCGAGCCGCAGTTCGACCCACGTTGGAAGACATCGCTGGCCCCGACGCGACAGTTTGAAGGGAGAAAAGTGGGACTGGCAGGATTCGAACCCGCAACCAAGGGATTATGCGTACCACTTCGACTTTCGCCGCCTCTTTCGAGTTTGTGGTCTGGACCATCCCTTCACTTGACGTGTCTGCCGTCTGGCCTCTACACCTTCCGCCTCGTGGCGGCTTGGCTCGGGATTGGCACTCCAGTGATGAATCATCTCTCGAAGGTTTCATCTCGCTGGGAGGAGCGTTCCCCGAATTTGACAGATTCTACTACCACCCTCCCCGTATTCGACAAGTTGTTGAGGTCGAAGGCGAGAAGTTGCAGCAGCAACCCATCGAAGCGAGCCATGCGAAATCGTCGACTCGTCTGAGTCGAGAACCCGTTTAGGCCAGCTTCCATCAAGTCCCCTGCTCTAACCATTGAGCTACAGTCCCATGTCGCGGAGTTTACCAAAACTTTCAGGGGAGGTCTCCCCATTCATTTCGAAAAAAGTCGCTGCTGTCTCCGTATGCACAAAATGTCCCTGGGAAGTGGGATCTGGATTGTTGGTGATCCATTTTCCTCCCCAAACGAAGACGTCAACACGATTTCCTCATACCCGATGATCGTTTGCGAGTTGGGCGAGCCATTTTTCGAGGTGATGGTACAGTACCTCCGCCAGAGATTGCTCGCCAAAGCCAATTTTTAGCCAAGCCCGTTGGCCAGACGAGAGTCGACCCGACGTTTCGGGTGTGAGTCGGACCATGGCTTCGAAACGGGGTTCCACCAATTGGTATTCCGTTTGGCCGTCGTCTTCACGGATCTTCGCTCGTGCGGCGAGCGTGCCGCCGTATGGAGCGAACAGGGCCCTATGAGGTGGCTGGAGTCGGGCTTGTGGTTGAACCTGGGAAAGTGTGCCCGAGAATGTTCCTTGCCCGGAGACTCGTGCCCGGTAATCGGCCTGCAAGTGCTTTTGGAGTTCTTCTAGAGCTTCTTGGCTGGCGGCGACGAGAAGTTCCTTTTGATGTTCATCTCCAATGGCTGCCAATTCCTCGCCTTCGCGGATGTACCGGCCGACCCAATGTTCAAAGGGGCCCCCAGAGACGCGGCCACCTCGCGGCGCGCGAATGACTAAGGCGTCCATCTGATCGAGTTTTTGAGCCAGTCGTTTTTCCAGTGCCTGGATCTGTCGTTCTCCGACTTGAGCAGCTGCGATGGCACCCGTGTTTCGATCGACACGAATCTGAGCGGCCGTCTTTTCGATTTGCAGCTTGAGATCCTGGATGTCTCGATGAAGGTCCGGGCTGTCCAAAACGAACAGGGACTGGCCATCCTGAACCTCCTGACCGGTCTGGACATGGACTTCGCGGATGAAGCCGTCCGTCCCCGCGCGAAGGATGTCGAGGTCGGTGTACTCGACAACGGCTGGCATCACCCGATTCCCGGGACAAGGCATCCCCCCCACAAGATAGCCACCAACCAACAGGAGGGCCCCCAGAATCGTGGCCGCGCGGAAGCCCCGTCGCGGCGAACGTCGCAGTTGCTTGCCGAACTCCACGCACGCTTGGAGGACGGGACGGACTCCCCAAAGCCCGATGCCCAAGATCGTGACAACAATTCCGGCTCCTCCTAAGTAAACGGAAGAAACGGCCAACAGTGTCACGCAGACCATCATGCGCCAGAACAAGGCGGCGAGGCCATATCCAGGGACAAACCATCGGCGCCAGTCCGCGTAACCAAGTTGTGGCAAGGGAGTGCCATAAACGAGACGCCGTACCCAGGCCGTGAGCGAATTGGACGATTGCTGCCAGAGATTGGGGACAACCAGCAGGTCGGAGAGGACATAGTAGCCATCGAACTTCATCAGAGGATTCGCATTAAACAGCACGGTCGAAATGCCGGCCATCGCGAAAATGTTAAAGAGGAGGTGCCGCCATTCCGGAGACGCGGTCATTCCCCATGCAATGACGGCGAGGGCGGCGATCTGGAGTTCGACAAAGATCCCCGCCAGCGAGACGTGGATCCGTTTCCATCGACTTTCCATGGCCCATGCGGTGGTGACATCGGCGTAGGCCAACGGCACAAAGAACAGGAAGACCACTCCCAGTTCGCGGACACGTCCCCCATAGCGCAGACAGACCAGGCCGTGTGCCAGTTCGTGGACGACCTTTAACGTCGACCAGACGATCAACAAGGAGAGCCAGTTTGTTGAGGAAAACAGTTGTTGGGAACTGAGCAGGAACTGATCATAGTGTCCGGAGATCACTGTCATCGCCCAGAACAGAAGAATCATCGCGACGAGACACATCGGACCGGAAAAGATCCACCCAACAAGTGGCATTAGCCCGTTGAGAAGAGCGTCCGACCGGAGGAGGGGGATTTTGATCC
The DNA here is from genome assembly GCA_020426125.1 of Planctomycetaceae bacterium. Taxonomy (GTDB): domain Bacteria; phylum Planctomycetota; class Planctomycetia; order Planctomycetales; family Planctomycetaceae; genus HKST-UBA70. The sequence goes on along the minus strand of JAGQQQ010000633.1, from coordinate 1,148 downwards.
AAAAGGGATTCCACGCCCCGTTCGATTTCGATTTGGAAGGCGGACTGGACATCGCACCGGATTCCGCGGAGACGGCGAGGCCGGATTCCAGGAGCCAGTTGCCGATCGTGATCGCCTCCTGCTCGGAGAACGTGTCCGTCTTCAGGACTTTTGTCGCTGCCGTGATCGCCTCTGCCAGGGAGGTGGATCCATCGAGGCAAGAGATCAAAAGATATTCTCGCCGTCCGATTTGGAAAAACCGATGGGACTCGGGACACTCCAGTTGATACACGACCATATTGTCCGACCAACGGGAACGAATGCGGACTTGGTCACGCAAACGAATTCGCAGTCGCCCTAATTCCAGAATGTCGGGCAATGTGGGATCCATCGGTCTACCATCCCATCCAGATTTGTGTCTGCTCCCAGGCATGGTGAAACAGGTTCCATCCCAGGGGCCGGGTCGCGGAGCGAATCCAGGCACGTCCGTGCATCCCGGGCCGCAGCATCGCGAGTCCGTTGTCGATGGGAATCTCTCCTCGAAAGACCTGTTGATCGTCCAGAACTTCCCCTCGCGGCTGGAGCCGGTTGAGGCTGCCGGACCATTTGCGTCCGGGCCATGAATCAAACCTCGCTTCAACCCACATTTCTTCCGACACGTACGAGATTTCCTTTTCGGGAATGCGGACCTCCACTGTCATCTCATCGAGCGGAGCGATTTCGAACAACGTTTGGCCTTGTTCAAGGGGGGCGCCCTCCGTTTTCTTTAAGTCGCCGGCGATGACGATCCCGTCGATCGGGCTGCGGACTTCCAATTCCTCGAACCGGGCGAGATAGAAATCCTGCCGCACCGCCAAACGCTCTATCTCGAAACGGGCAACCTCGGCCTCCCCATATTTTGCGGCAGCAACGTGACCGTCACGCTCCTTTCGTAGACGTTGGAGTTCCGCTTCAATCCCCGCGAGTTCCCAATCCACATCCCGTTCATCCAAGCGGGCGAGCACTTGTCCCTGAGAAACAACGTCACCCGGTTCGACAAACGACTCCTGGAGTTTGCTGTCGAACGGAGCCGCGAGAAACCTGCGGTGGACGGGCTGCACCTCGCAATCACAGGCGACCCAGTAGGGACAGGGAATCATCAGCATCAGAGTGAGCATCCCGATTGCCCC
>JAGQQQ010000632.1 GCA_020426125.1 Planctomycetaceae bacterium | reverse complement strand
ACGTCCAGATGCCCGAGATGGACGGGCTCACCGCGACCCGAAAACTTCGGCGTCTGGAAACCGAAGGAAAACTCGTCCACTTCACGAGGACGCCGATTCCGATCATCGCGATGACCGCCCATGCCATGAAGGGAGACCGCGACCGCTGCCTCGACGCCGGGATGAATTCGTACGTGTCGAAGCCGATCCGTTCCCAACTTCTGTATGACGCCATCGCGGAGATCTTCTGCGAGCCCGACGAAGACATCGGAGAAAAAGCTTCCTCTGGTTCATGCAAAAGGGCCCCGACGACAGAGAGACGTTCCAAGTCCCCTGCCACGGACACCCTCGTTGACTGGCCGGAAGCTCTCGCCAATTGCGCTGGCGATCTGGAACTGCTGAAAGACGTCGCGGCGGCTTTTTCCCAGGAACTTCCAAAGCATCTCGACGATTTGCGGAATGCTCTGGAGAACGGAATTTTCACGGAGGCCCAACGCATCGCCCATTTGCTCAAAGGGGCCTGCGCCAACCTCGCAGCCAGTCGGCCCCGTGATCGGGCCTTCCAATTGGAACAGCAGGCAGAGCAGGGGGATCGCTGGAAAGCGTCCGAGTTGCTCGAAGAATTGCGTCCCCTGTTAATGGACTTGGACGCGGCGCTCCGTGATCTGCAAAATGACGCGATCCGGATTCCCCATTGACTGGCAACGACCGTCACGATCTGTGATGCGAGGAGACGTCACGTGCGAACAACTCGCGTTTCGGATACAACAACGGGCGTCTTTTTGTGTCGACAACCTTTGACTCAAATCCCAAAACCGACTGTCTCCGTACATTGAGGCCGATCCCATGACTCGGATTTTGAAACCCGCCGCGATTGTTGCGATTCTGTTACCGCTGATTGCTGTCCCCCTTTGCGCTCAGGAGGAGAGTCCTCGCTCGAAATCCGGGGAAACCACCGAGCCATCCATTCCGAAGGTGACTGTCATCGAACCTGGTTCGGAACCCCGCACCGAACTCCGATACAAGTTCCAACCTGACGCGGATTACAAGATGATCATGGAAATGTCCATGTCGATGGCGATGGAACTCGCCGGGCAGAAGCAGCCGAAGACCCAGATTCCGACGACCCGTTCGATCATGACGATGCATAACAAGGAAGTGTCGTCCGACGGCAACCTCACTTACGAATTCGAATTAACTGACACGGAAATCCTGCCGGGAGAGGGGGTCAACCCCCTCGTGGTCAACCTGATGAAACAGCAACTCGATGCCACCAAGGGGATGGAAGGATCAGCCACCGTCACGCCCAGAGGACTGACACTCTCAGCGGACTTCAAACTCCCCCCCAACGTGACCCCTCAGCTTCGAAGCATGATGGATAATATGCGGCAGTCCATTCAGCAGATGTCGGCTCCGCTCCCCGAGGAAGCGGTTGGCGTCGGTGCGGTTTGGAAAATCGAGATGCCGATTCAAATGCCGCAGATGAAGCTGACACAGGTCGCAACATACAAACTGACCAAACTCGAAGGGGATCTCGCCCACTTCGATGTGAAGATTACGCAAACCGCTCCACCACAAAAGATGAATCCGCCAGGCGCTCCCGCGAACATCCAGGTGCAACTGGAGTCAATGGAATCCTCCGGGTCCGGCAAGATGCAACTCAATCTAACCGAAGTCGTCCCCACGTCGGAAATGAAGATCGAGACAAAAAACACAGTCTCCGCTGCTGGCCAACGCGTCAAAACCGATTTGGAAATGGAAATGAAAATCCACCAGTAGTCGCGAGCCTTCCAGCAACCGGCCATCGGGGGGCGTCAGCCCCCTGTGTCATCCGTCCATCGGGCTCAGATTGCTGGTGTCCGCTTCGCCTCGGTGAATCATAAGAATCTCATACGATGAAGCGGCTTTGTTGAAAAGTCAGCTTTGCTGAAATGAAAGCGGCGACGAGTCGCCGCACTCCAAAATCTTCGCTGAATTGCGAAACACACTTCCGTTTCAGGATCTTTCTCCGCGATGAGTCAACATCTCGTCCTCATTTCTATTCCCGGTCTGCGTCGACAGGACCTCGACCAGATGCCGAACCTGCAGCGCATTGCGGCGCATGGCTCCGTCTCCTCGCTGACGCCGACGTTTCCGTGTATGACGTGTCCTGTCCAGGCGACGCTGACGACCGGCGTCACGCCCCAGGACCATGGCATCATCGCCAACGGGTTCTTCTACCGGGACAAGGGGGAGTTCGAAATGTGGACGGCCTGGAATGAGTGCTTCCAGGCCCCGCAGGTGTGGGAGTTGTTGCATCGTCATGATCCAGCGATCACGTCGGCCGTCTGGTTCCCCATGCACTCCAAAGGGGCCTCCGCGGACTACATCTGCACGCCGGCTCCCATTCACAATCCCGATGGTTCCGAATCGCTCTGGTGCTACACCAAACCGACCGATCTTTACGGCGAACTTCGCGACACGCTCGGCCATTTTCCCTTGATGAACTTCTGGGGACCGATGGCGAACATCAAGTCATCCGACTGGATCATCGATTCTGCCGTGATCGCGGCGAAGCAGTTTCAGCCGCGGTTCACATACATTTATCTGCCCCATCTCGACTACGCCGCTCAGAAGGACGGCCCGAATAGCCCGGCGGCGCTGAAAGCGGTCGTCGACCTCGACAACTCGCTTGCCCGGCTCTTCGAGGGATTCGAGAACGCCGGGATGACAGACCTCCAGTGGCTCATCGCCAGCGAATACGTCATCGAGGAAGTGGACTCTGTCTGTTACCCCAATCGCACCCTTCGTCAGGCTGGCATGCTGCACCTGAACGAAGAGGAGGGAGTGGAATATCTCATTCCCAGGGAATCAGCAGCCTGGGCGTTGTCGGACCACCAGTTGTGCCATGTTTTCGTCAAAGACTCCAGGGACATTGCGAAGGTCGCCGACCTGTTTCGCGAGGATCCCACCATCGCCCATGTCCTGGTCGGTGAGGAACGGGCAAAGTTCTCGGTCGACCATCCGCGGTCAGGAGAAGTGGTCCTCATTTCGAAACCGAATGCCTGGTTCGCCTACTACTTCTGGGAGGACGATGCCAAGGCCCCGAAGTATGCGCGGACGGTCGACATCCATCGGAAACCGGGATACGATCCTGTCGAGTTGCACGTCGACATGGCCACGAAGTCCATTCCCCTGGATGCCACGCTCGTGAAAGGCTCCCACGGTTATCCCGCCGATGCGGAATCCCGGCAGGGAATTCTCCTCTCTTCTTCGCCTCTCCCCCAATCGTCGTACCGGGACCTCGATGTGACCCCGCTGATTCTCGACAATTTCGGCGCCGGCGAGCGGAAAGCGTAAGCTCTCCCTATCATATCACTGCCAAATCGCAGAGGAATTCCCGGAACTGCTGGTCGCAGCCATGATTGCGTCACCTCGCTTGATCTACGATGCTGCGAACATCTGACAACTTTCGGAGATGGACATGTCGGAAAACCGCGAACAGATCGAACAGGACCTCGACAAACTCGACGAACGGTCCGAACAGTTCTTCCAGGATTGCAAACTCCGGTCAGCGATGCGTCTGGCAAAAGAGGCGACTCGCACCGCAAAGTCTCATCAGCATGCTGTCCACTACATGCGCGGACTCTTTGATCAGATGCGATTTGGCCACGGCCTCCTCCAACCGCAGGAGGTTCGGGAAGCCGCCATCCAGTTGATCATGCTTCTCAAAGATGAAGAGCATGCCCGCAAGATTCAGCCGGACCTCGACGAGGGCCATTATCACTGGGTTTGTTCCTGGATGTCGACATGCGCCTACGACAACCTCGCGGAGGCGACCGGGCTGATGTCCGGCTACAACTCCGAAGGAATGCATGAATGCATCAACGAAGGCATCCAAGTTTGCCGCGAGACTGGAAAAATGGAATGTGTCGGCTGCTTCCGCGAGTATGCGGCCGACGTCTACACTGCGTCCGATGATTTGGAGATGGTCCGCCACCAGTGTCAAACCTTGATGGAGTTCCGCCCCGGTCAGGACTCGAAAGATCGTCGTTGGTCCGCGTGGCACAAATTAGCCGGCATTCATCTCTTGGAAGGTCGCCTTGTCGAGACCCAGGACGATCTAAAGAACGGAATGGACGTCAGCCAGGACGAGCATGTCTACCTCAAACAGCGCGCTGCTCTTCTGATCGGTGTCTCCTGGGATCAGGCGAATTTGCTGGCTGGCAAACCCCGTTTCGACTGGGAGGAACTAAAAAAACAGGGAATTGAACCTCCTGAGGCCGGAGAGTGGCCGAAGTTCGAAATGGAAGTCGCCCAGTGCGAAGCGCTGGCCGCCTGTCTGTCCAAGGACTACGAACAGGCCATCAAAATCCTCACGGACTGGGACCGAAGACTCACCGAACTCGAATGTCTCAAAGAGTGGTTCGAAGTCCGCCTGCGGCTCATCGCGGCTTATCTCCTCAGTGACCAAAAGTCCCGTGCAGAGGCGCTCGCGAAGGGGCTCGACGCCAAAGCCCATGAATCCCAGGACTATCTCACCATCTCCAGGCTCCAGCGGATGATGACAGGGGAGGGGACCCTTTGTCCGATCCCTTTGCTCGCCGACCCCGACACCGGGCCGTTTTGTTCTGCGTCCCGCGAATCGGCACTCGAGTCAGATCCCACTCCAATCCGAGCGTCAACCATCGAAAAGCAAAGCGTCCCCGCCGCTCCCTCGGAGACGGACGACGACGAGGCGACTCCAGCAACTCCGCTCGCGGAGACCCTGGCTGGCTTTATGCAACGGATGGTCGAAGCCCAAGGAGACGATGACGAACGCCATGCCCTGCTGAATGAGTTTGTCACCTACACGCCGGAGAAGGTGGAAGACGCGCATGACGCGGCCTATCTGGTGCACTTGAGCCAGTTCGTGGTCCAAGGATCGGAAGATGCACAACGAGTCTGGCCCTGGGCGCGAAATTTCTTGTCCGCTTTCCCGGAAGACGGCACCGTCTTGAGCGTTGTGGCAACTCTTGGAGCTTACTTCCGAGGCGCCGATGAAGAAACCTTTGGCGAGGTTATCTCCGTCGAGGATCTGGAGAAATGGTTTCGCCGATCCCTGACTCTGAACTCCGGCCATCCTCGTAACCATGCCCGAGCCGGGACATTTTTCCTGGAGCAGGGGAACGTCGGGGAAGCGGAGCGCTGCCTGGCCCGTGCCAGTCGTTTGGATCGCAAAGACGGCAACATTGCCAACCAACTCGCCGATATCTATCGCCAAACCGACCGCCCCCGCGATGCGCTTGCAGTTCTCGATTTGTGTCTGCGAAGCGAAACGGACGACCCCAGCGTCGCTTGGGAAGCCGCCATGACTGCCCTGCAACTGGAGCGGTACGACTCCCTGCTCACCTATCTCGACAAGCACCGTGAATTGGCCAAGGAGAGTCCACTTTGGGAGAACTACTACCGGTCCATCGCCCTGCTGCACACCGGTCAACCCGCGAAGGCGATCCAGGCCGCGGATGCGGAAACCGAGCACGAAGACTGTCCCGGGACTTTCCACCTCGATCTGGTCCGAGCCAGTGCTCACGCGGATCTCAGCCAGCAGCAGCAAGCGGAGGAGAGTGTGTCGAGGATTCTGCAAACTCCCATGAGTTCGATTGATTATTTGTCCTTAAACGGTCTGCTCCGACTGACATCTCAACTGCTGTTTCGCGTGCTGACTTGGGACGAGAACCATCCGTTGCGGAAAGAATTCGTCAACCGCTTGCTCTCGACCGGACTCCTCCCCGACGACTATTTCGAACAACTCAGGGATCAACGGGAGACCGTCGCCGGCCTTCACTTTTATCGTGTTCAGATTCGCCAGCAGTTGGATGAGAACTGGCCCGAGTCGTTCGCCTGTCTGCCCATGCAGCAGGAATGGCCCGACTACGACATCGATTGGGGCGTGCTCGCAAGCAGCGAGGAGGAGGCGGTTGCCGTGATTCGCGAACTTCAGTCGCAGTGCTATCCCGGCCCCAATGAGATCATTGAACTGGAAGAAAGCGAAGACGAATATACGGACAAGCCCGGGATCGTTTGGCAAGGCTACCGTCGCTGCGAAACCGCCGAAGAATACGAAGAACCCGACTTCCTCGACGAAGATGAATAGCGTCACTGACGGTGCCTCCCGACTCGCACCGTCGTCCGAATCCCGAACCCCGCCCCCCCGAATCCCGTCTCCCTCCATGTTCCCGCAAACTCGACTTCGCCGACTTCGTCACCATCCGCGCGTCAGAGAACTTGTGCAGGAAACCACACTGTCTCCCAGTGATCTGATCTTGCCATTGTTCATTCGCCACGGAAAAGACCAGCGGATCCCCATCGGTTCGATGCCGGGACATTTCCAATTGTCGATCGATCAACTCGCCAGAGAGATTCGCGAGATCGAGGGGCTCGGCATTCCGGCGATCATCCTGTTTGGGATTCCGGAGGCAAAAGACGCCGTTGGTTCGGATGCCTACTGCGACCACGGCATTATTCAGCAAGCCATTCACGAGATCAAATCGCTCAAATCTGATTTGCTCGTCATCACGGACGTTTGCTTCTGCGAGTTCACCGACCACG
>JAGQQQ010000631.1 GCA_020426125.1 Planctomycetaceae bacterium | reverse complement strand
GTGCGGTGACTCGTCGCCGCTTTCCTTCTCGCGCAGCTCTGGTTCAAGAGAACGCCGACTTGGCAATGCAAACACTTCGTTTGAGAGAAAGCTCCGACAAGTCGGAGCACTCCAAAGGGAAACGTTCGCAAACGAAATGACTCTTCGGTCTCAGCCGAGATCCCGGAACTTCTGAAAACTGACGCTCTACATGAAACGCAGTGAAGTTCATTTGTCAGAAATTGTTCGACTCGGGTGCGAACAATCGATGGCGTCAGTCGCGATCGAATGGTCAGAAAACTCCGAAGAGATCTGTGTTCGCTTTCTCCGAAGGGTCAAATTTGCCCTTCGGGACAAGTCCGTTTCCCCTCGGCTTTGGACGTTCACCCACCAACTGACGGCTCTCTTCCCCGTGAGCTTTCTCAACACTCGATGGAATTCTATGATCAGCGTCCATCGGTCGTTTTGCCGACCGACGGGTTGATTCTTCGGGGCTTTTGCGGAGCAGTCAACGCTATCATCGTGGCAGTCGCAATTGACTTGCACGATTTTCCTTAATGGATGTGTCGCATGAAGTTTTCCCTTGTGTTCGCAATCTTGATCCTCTTTGCTTCTTCGGCTCTCGCCGCGATGCCGAATGTCCTCATCATCACCGTTGATGACATGAGCGCGGATTCACTGGCGACATACGGCTGCCCGCTCGCCGAGACTGCTCCTCAGATGGACGCTTTGCTCCGAGCGGGAATGCGGTTTGAGCATGCTCATGTTCAAGTGGGGAACTGCATGCCATCGCGAAATGTGATGTGGTCGGGCCTGTACCCGCACAACAACGGCGTCGAAGGCTTCTATCAGGTCAAGGACGCCAAGCACCCCCATCTCGTCGATCTGATGAAGGGAGCCGGTTACTTCACCGCCATCCGACACAAGGTCAGCCATAGTACGCCCTATTCTCCCTATGCTTGGGACCTCAATCTCGACACCGATCCAGACGGCAAGAAAGCCGACGTAAAAAACGCCTCGTCCTATGGCATCTCGACCACCCAGGGCATCGAAGCCGCCTCTGATGCGGGAAAGCCGTTTTGTCTCGTCATGAACATTTCGGACCCACATAAGCCGTTTTACGCGGAAGGAAGACGGGGCGAGACCATTCCGGACGACAACGTGCCAACCCATGTCTTCCAACCCGGGGACGTCCCGATCCCTGGTTTTCTGTTTGATGATCCGGTGGTCCGCAAGGAACTGGCGCATTACTACTCGTCTGTCCGCCGGGCGGACGATTGTGTCGGTGAGATCTTGAAGGCCCTGGACAAGTCGGGACATCGCGAAGACACGATCATCCTGTTCTTGTCCGACCATGGCATGCCGTTGCCGTTTGCGAAGACGCAATTATACCACCACAGCACGCACACTCCTCTCGTTGTCGTCTGGCCGGGAGTGACCCAACCCGGGGCGGTCGACAAGACGCACATGGTCTCGGCCGTCGATCTGTTGCCAACACTTCTCGAAATGCTCGGGATTGAACATCCCGGGAAGATGGACGGCCGCTCCTTCGCCCCACTCTTGCGAGGCGAACCGCAGAATCACCGGGACTATGTTATCAAGGAATACAACGAAAACGCCGGGGGATCACGCGATCCGATGCGGGCCATCCAGACGAAGCAATTCCTGTATCTCTTCAATCCCTGGTCAAACGGCGATCGAGTCATGGCCACCGCCACATCCGGGACATCGACGTATCGGCGAATGGTGCAACTCGCGAAGAAGGACGAGGCACTCGCGAAGCGGCTCGATCTCTATCAACATCGCGTTCCGGAAGAACTATACGATGTGCAAGCGGACCCCGATTGTCTGCACAATCTGATTGACGATCCACAATTCGCTGACGAACTCACCCAATTGCGAGCGTCTCTCGAATCCTGGATGGAAGAGACAGGCGATCCAATGTTGCCCATCTTCGTCCACCGAAACGATGCCGAATTGCGTGAGACGTTCGTGGCCAAACAAGAGGCGGAGGCGGAAGCCCGCAAAGGGAAGAATCGCCAACGACAAAACGGCCTGCGTCCGAATCAACGGCGAAACAAGAACGGTGGGAAGCAAAACTCCGAGCAAACTCAGTAGAGAATAACTCACTCAATGTTCGCGATTAATGAAAATCTGATTCGCAGCCGTCGCTGGAAGAAAACAGGGGAGGCCCATTGTGCCGGAGTCACCGGCCTGGATCTGGCCATCCTTGTGCTTCTTGGGATGGGTGCGGCGGCACTCTCGACGTTCGTTGACCTCAATCTCAAGATGCCTGGGCATGCGATTCTAAAATCGATCCTCCCGATTTCCCTTGGGCTGGCTCTTGTTCCTCGAAAAGGAGCCGGGACGGCCATGGGGACCATCGCGCTCATCTCCGCCCTCATCTTCAAAACTTTCGGGATGCGGGGAGACGGCCTCAGCCTCGGTTCGTTGACGAGTTTATTCGCGATTGGCCTTTGCCTCGACTTCGCTGCGAAGACAATCCTTCCCCGGCTGGGGCCATGGCCAGCGTTCGCGATCGGGGGACTGATGGCCAATACCCTCGCGTTCACCGTTCGTGGGATCGCGAAATGGGTCGGCTGGGAACACGCCGGGGCGCGTCCCTTGGCGTCGTGGCTTTCGCAAGCTGTGGTCACATATCTGCTCTGTGGATTGCTGGCGGGGCTCGTCGCAGGCATGATCGGCTTTCGGTTTCGAGAGCCTCGCGGAGACCAGCAGACGTGATTCTACTGGGATTGGACGACACCGATAACGAATACTCCCGAGGCACAAATCAACTGGCGAAGGCATTGGCACGCCTGCTGGCTTCGGACTGGCGATGTGAGCGAATTGTCCGTCACCAGTTGCTGGAAGATGAACGGATCCCCTGCACCAGCAAAAATGGCTCCGCCTCACTCCTTTTGGAACCGCGCGGAGATTCGTGCGTCGAGAAGGTGATAGAGACCTGCCGTGAAGCGATGCTGGTTGACTTCATCGAGGGGAGTGACCCGGGGTTGTGCGTTGCCGCCCATGTCCCGAGGGAAGTAATAGGCTTTGGTCACCGCTGCCAACAAGAGATTGTGACTCAACAGACCGCCCTTTCCCTGGCCTCTGCATGCGGCATCTTCCTCACCGGTCTTGGGGGAACAAACGGCGGCCTCATTGGAGCGCTCGCCGCCATTGGACTCGGCGCCGAGGGGAACGACGGCCGGATTGTTCAGTGGCGGGAATTCCCGGACGACCTGACGGGACGCGTTGCCATTTCTTCCGTTCGGGATCAGGATATCGATGTGCGTCACCACTCGACGGGACAACTTGTCGAATCCGGGACGGTCGACCTCGGGAAGCATCTGCGGCCCAATCTTCGAGACAACCGGGCCGTCCTGTTTGTGGAACAGATCAAGGGAACGCGCGATGATTACATCGCCTTGAAACGGAAATGAAGGACACCATGCGTCGGCGACGAACCGGATTTACGTTAATAGAGCTGCTCGTGGTGATTGCCATCATTGCGATTCTGATAGCCTTGTTGTTGCCGGCCGTCCAACAAGCTCGCGAAGCTGCACGGCGGACGCAGTGTAAAAACAACATGCGTCAGATTTCGCTGGCCCTGCACAACTATCAGTCAACGTTTACCGTCTTTCCGCCTGGAGTGATCGGAACGTCCGGGAGTCGAAATGCGAATCATCTGTTGACCACCTGGTTGACGCTCATCCTCCCGCAGTTGGAACAGTCTGCTGTTTACAATCAATACGACTTCAATGTCCGCTTTGATCATGCGAACAACGCGGATGCGGTGAAGCAAATGTTGACGGTCTTTGTCTGTCCGTCGCAGTCCGACGATCAGATCGTCGACGACCTCTACGGCCCGAATCACTACGCCGCGAACGCCGGAACAACTCCCGGCACTGACGACGGCGTCCTCTATCCTCTCTCCAGAATTCGATTCCGAGACATCACCGATGGCTCGTCGCAAACCATCTCCGCGGGAGAGATCGCACACGAGTTCGGCGGATGGGCGCGGGGAGCGATGAACTCCGGCGGAGGAGGGGGTGGCGGGGGCGGAGGCGGCGCCAGTCAGGGATTCGCGCGCGGAGTCCTGCGCTGGTGGAAGGCCGCTCCCGGATGCGCCCGAGCCGGGATCAATCCCCCGGAAACCAATTGCAGCAACAGTGTCGAACGCCAGTTTCAGTTCTCGAGTCCCCATGTTGGTGGAGCCCAGATTTCCCTGTCCGACGGAAGCGGACGGTTCCTGAGCGAGAATATCGATGTCGACATTTTCCGGAGCCTAATGACCCGATCAGGAAACGAAGTCATTGGGGAGTATTGAGCTGATCGAGACCTCAACGGGCATAGGGTTTCCAACACACTCACGCCGAGCCCCAAGCACAACGGTCGGGTGGCACTCAACGCCGTTAACCCTTCTTTGCGTGTTGGATTGTCGCGACGGGTGGCCCGGCTTGTTGGTGCCACGGCTCCGTGAGCCGTGCGAATGTCCAAACGGTATCCATTGTGAACTCGACACGGCAGGGTGGCCCGCCCGAGAATCGGGTGGGTGCCACAGGCACAAGAAGCGATTCCCTCAGCGAAAGTCCTGTAGGGAGGTTCTCAATCGACAATGGACGCCGATGGTAAAGCTTCTTGCCGCTACGCGACCCGGCCAAGTTTGGCCGG
>JAGQQQ010000630.1 GCA_020426125.1 Planctomycetaceae bacterium | reverse complement strand
AGACATTTCGGCCGTCGGTCCGTGCCTTCGCTTCACCTTCGCTATTGGATCTTTCCGCGTCCCGGGATCTCCCAGATGGCTTCCACGAGGCCGCCGCGAATCCCGAAGAATCGGTCGTGAAGGGCCGTTGTGTGATCGCTGTAGCCGGGGATGACTTCGAGTTTGTCACCAATCACAAGATCGCGGCTCTCCGGGCCGAGTTCGAGTGTCATGTGCTCGGCACTAAGTCCTTTTACCTCCGCATCCACTAACGGACGTCCCTCAACGGTCCGCCACACTTGGGGAGGATGGATGTCGGGATGAAGCGATTTGCGGCCCGCGTCGAGGACGGCTCTCTCCAACTTCGGTCGACTGGCCACGGTGACCAGCAATCGCAGCGCCGGCGTCAGTCCCGTGACACTACACCTCTCGATGTAGAATGGATCGGCAAAGATCCCACCTCCGGCTTGAAGCTCGGTGACCGCCGGGTGGTCTGCTGTGATCTGATAAGACCCGGTTCCTCCGGCGCTGACGATGTCGCAGTTGATGCCGTCGGCGATCATCTGGTCCCGGGCCTGTTCCAGCAGGGCCATCGCGGAGAAGATTTTTGTCCGTTTGAGTTCGGGATCCTGTTCGAGAAGGAGGTGTCCTTCGTAGCCCATGATGCCGACGAGTTTGACGCCCGGCAACCGGTCGATTCCTTGTGCGAGTTCCCGGACATCGGGACCCGGGCGGGCGCCGACACGTGTCATTCCGACATCGAGTTCAATGATCACCCGGCAGCGAACTCCACGACGTTCGCACACCTGCGAAAGCTGCTCCGCCTGAGCGAAGTGATCCACCGCCACGACCGGGTTTGCCCACCGACACATCGACGCAACCCGCTGAAGTTTCTGTTCCCCTGCGAGCATGTTGGCGATGAGGATATCCGGGATGCCGGCGTAAGCGAAGATCTCCGCCTCGGTCGACTTTGCCGAAGTCACGCCGATAGCTCCGTAGCGATGCTGCTGATGAGCGATGATCGGGAGCTTGTGGCATTTGACGTGAGGTCGCCACTGCTTTCCCTTCGACGCGAGGAACTCGGCCATGGACCGCATGTTGGCGTCCATGATATCGAGATCAATACACAGGGCGGGGGTATCCAGTTCCGCAACAGGCCGGCCGATCATGCCGTGGTCCCAAAGAAGGTGTAATACGGTTGATTCTCCGCGAGTCGCTGGACGAGGAACGCGACTTCACGCAGATGGTAATCCCCCCACATGCATGCCTCGCCGCAGGGGACTTGGCGACCTTCGGGGATATGGTCCCAGCCACGCGGGCGATGATAGACGGAGTGCAACAGCAACCCCTGATGTTCGGGGTCGTCATTCAAATACGGACTCGCCAGCAGCGACTTCAAGACGGTCAAGCCCGCCTGGAAATAGCGAGTTCCGGCCTCGTCTTCGCCGCGGGCGTTGAGCCAGCGTCCCAGTCGGATCAGACCCTGACACGCGATCGCCGCCGCCGAACTGTCGACCGATTCGTGATCGTTGAATGGATCGGCCGGTCGATCTCGATAGTCTCCTAACGCCCCCAGTCCCGGAGCGCCAGTATCCCAGTAGGGAATGCCGTCGGTGGGAGTCTCAGAGAGATAGTAATCGCAGGCGGCACGGGCGGCGCTGAGCATCATCTCGGTGACATCAGACCTGCCCCCAAACGGCTCCAACTCCGCATCGCTGAGTTGATCCAGGAACTCCAGTTGCTCGGGGTAGCCAGCGATGATCCACGCGGCGCCGCGTGTCCAGGTGGTGAACGGGCTATACCCCTGCTGAGAACTGGGGCAACGGTAGCGGCCATCATTCCGGTTAAAAATGCTTTCATGAGCGACACGGCCACGGACATCGTAAATGTCGCGTCCTTCGCCGAAGTAGACATTGTAGCGAGCCGTCGTTCGAGCGTGCTGAATCAGGCGATCCAACAGGGAGAAGGCCTCGTCGTTCTCTCCCATAAGGCGGTGGCCGAGCAAGTGCGCTATTGCCAGCGATCGCAACGACCGGATCGTGTCACAAAACAGGGAATGGGGGCCATTGAAGGAGTAAATGTACCCGGATCCGTCGTGGGTGGTGCTCCAACGGGAGGCCTGCACCGCCCCACTGGTTTTCAGGGCCATTTCGTAGAACAACAGGGCCTGAGCATCGCGGGGAATCTTCCCTTCGAGCATCAGGCGACGGAGGGCGCCGTAGGTGCTGACGTTGTTGAAGCCGTGGTCGTGCACTCCGATGTGACTGACGTGCGGCGCCATCAGTTCATTGGTCCGGGCTCGGCCCAACTCAAGAAATCGTTCCTCCCCGGTGGCATCGTACTGGAGTAAGAGCGAGCCGAATTGGAACCCTTGCGTCCACTCGGTCCAGCCTTGGGCGGTGTACTTGCCCTGAATCGTAAACACGGGAGACCCCTGATCGGGTGACCAGGAGCCTTCCAACGCGTCGAGACAGGTTTCCGAGACCTGCCACATCTGTTGGATTGCCGGAAGCAAGTCTTGAGGCGAAAGTTCCTGATTGATCTCGATCACGGCACCAGCTCCTGCATTGCCGACTGAGCGACATCTGCCTGCCAGGTCACGGCTTCTTCTTGGAGAGATCTCGCCAGCTCGGGATGCTTCGCGTAGACGTCCTCCGATTCCCCAAGATCGTTTCCGAGATGGTACAGCTGCGGGCCATCGGACTGTGCTCGCCCCCGCCGCATGTTCACCAGCTTCCAGGAGCCCCGGCGCACCGCCCAGTTGTTTCCGGCCTTCCAGAACAGCGTTCGTTCGGGAAGCAATCCGTTTTCATAGAGCACGGGGACGAGGCTGGTCCCATCGAGAGGATGGTCCACCGCTTCCGCTGCGTCGGCCAGTTGGATCAACGTGGGCATGATGTCCATCGTCATCGCCGTTTCCGAAGAGACGCTTCCGGCTTTAATTGTACCGGGATGCCAGGCAATAAACGGCACCCGGTGTCCCCCTTCCCAAAGAGAGCCTTTGTACCCCTTGAGCGGGCCGTTGTTGCCGTTCGGGGTTCCGCCGTTGTCGGAGAAAAACAGAACCAGTGTCTTCTCCGCGAGCTTCAACTCTTTCAATGTCGCCACGATCTGGCCGATACCATTATCCATTTCGCGGGCCATCTCCGCGTAGGCGCGGGGAATCTCTTTCTTCGAGACGGTGTTCTTGTCTCCGACGACTCCTTCTTCTCGGACGGCCGGATCCTCCGGTCCTTGAAACGGGGAATGCACCGCTTCGTGAGCCACGTAACAGCAAAACGGCTGTTCCCGATGCTGCTTGATGAACTCGATCGCGTGTTCGGTGATCAGATGTGTTGAGTATCCCTCCTCCGGGGTCAGCAGGTCATCGTGCCACCAGTCGGCGATTCCCATCCGATCGAAATGGGCCTGATAACAGACGTTGCCGCTCACGTATCCCCGAAACTCATCGAAGCCCTGACGGACAGGATTGAACTGTGTTTCATACCCCAGATGCCATTTGCCGAAGATTCCCGTCGAATACCCGACCGCCCCCAGCGCCTCGGCAAAGGTCACTTCGTCAGGATGAAGTCCATGGTCCCGGTTCTGTTTGGGATCGGCGAAGATCACGCCATCGATATCGGCCCGTTGCTGGTAACGCCCGGTCAGAAGCGCGGCACGCGTCGGGCTGCACACGGCTCCATTCGAATGAAAGTCCGTCAGTTTAAGCCCTTCCCGAGCCAACCGATCGAGGTGCGGTGTCTGGTAGCCGGGATCTCCAAAGCAACTGATGTCGCCGTATCCGAGATCGTCGGCCATGATCACGACAAAATTCGGGCGAACGGGAACTCCCGCGATGGCGGACGTCACACTGATCCCGACAATACTGTCGAGAACAGCGGCGATGAGCGTCACAGCCAGCGGGGCGCCAGCGCGGTGGAACATGGTTGGCCTTTCTGCGAGATCCCAAAAGGTCAATAAAGCGGCAAAGCCACACTGCCTTTCGATACGATCTCAGATCGAGGTGGAAAAACTCTCATGACGGCGGAAAGATTGAGATTGTCCTTGTTCGTTGCCCGGAGGTCAAACACGCGGAGGATTTGAGAGAACACGAGAGAAATCGCGCGCCGTGGCGATCTCAAACGGGTGAAACATGATCGGCCACTCAGGTTGAGGTTTCCAAAACACTTCGGCACCTTGCAAGATCTCTCGGAATCTGTCGCCGCAATTCGTCAACGGACTCGAAGGTTTGAATGGGGCGGATGTGTTCCACGAACTCCAGAGAGAGGAGGTCTCCGTATAAGTTCCCTTCAAAATCGAGGAGATGGGCTTCGACCTTGATCGAGTTCTCTCCGAACGTCGGATTCGGGCCGATGTTGACCGCCGTCCGATAGCTTTCGTCACAGGCTTGTTCGTGGATGCGTCTCGACCACGCCGCGTAAACCCCATTGGCGGGGAGTAGTGTCTCGATGTCATCGAGATTCGCAGTGGGAAAGTGAATTTCCCGTCCTCTCCGGGCACCGGAAACGACTTTTCCGGCGATCAAATAGCGTCGCCCCAACAACGTGGCAGCCTTGGCCACGTGCGATGACTTCAGGCAGTCGCGAATCCGGCTGGATGAGACCATTTCCCCAGAAACTTCTATTGGCTCAACGACTTCAAACGACAGTTCTTCTTGAATGCAGAACTCGCGAAGCGTGTCGATCGTCCCTTTCCGGTCCCTGCCGAAGTAGAAGTTTGGCCCCTCCACCAAGCCCAAGGCTCCGAATCGATGGACGACGATCTGCCCAAAAAAATCGCTCGGCGACAGTTTGAGAAGCTCCCAGTCGGTCGGATACTCCACGAGCACATCGACCCCTAGATCAGCGAGGAGGGCGGCCTTCTGGTCCGCAGTTGTCAACCGCGGAGGGACGCGACTCGGGGCCAAAAGTGAGGCAGGGTGCGGCTCGAACGTCAGCACCGTCGCCGGTACGCCACGTCTCTGCGATTCCTCGACGAGCGCCGTAACAATGGCCTGATGTCCCAGGTGAATCCCATCGAAATTCCCGATGGAAAGAACACAACCCTGGTCGACGTCAGTTTCGGGAAAGCCAGTCAGCCGTTTCATGGACTTCGACACAAGGCAAAAGGGGGAGAAAGAACCACTTCCGCGTATTGTCGGGAGTTTCAAGAGAACGGCAAGCGTCGGGAATGGCCTGAGTCCCCTACGGAAGACTGACGGCAAAAAGCATCCCAATCGGCAGTCGTTTCCTTCCGGACGTTCGCACGTCGCGACGACGAAACGAATCCCGGTTCACTCAGGTGAGGTCCGCTCCCCCAAATCCAGCACGACGCGGCCAACGTTTTTGCCGTGGAGGATGGCGTCCACGTAACGATCAATGCTTTCGAGTGACGTGAGCCTTTTCACAGAAGCCAAGGAATCGGGTTTCCATTCAGATGCGAGAAGTTTCCAGTAGTTCACTCGGAGGTCGTCAGGGCACCAGGCGGAGTCAATTCCTGAGAGTGTGATCCCACGGAGAATAAATGGGAAGACAGTTCCGTTCATCTCGGCTCCCCCCGCAACGCCGCAACAAGTCACGCACCCACGATAGGAAACCTTCTTCAACATCGTCGTGAGCGTTGGCCCTCCCACGGTATCAATTCCCGCGGCATATTTCCCCTTCAAGAGCGGACGAGGCTGTTCTTCTTGCAATTCTTCCCGGCCCACAACATGACGGGCGCCAATTTCCTTGAGCCAGGGATGCATCACCGCCTTTCCCGAAACCGCCGTTACTTCAAAACCCAGTTTCGCCAGAATCATCACCGAGACGCTGCCGACACCTCCCGTGGCCCCGCTGACAATGACAGATCCCTGGTCTGGGGTGATCCCGTGTGCGAGGAGCGCCTGAACGCTCTGGGCGGCCGTGAATCCCGCAGTGCCGAGAACCATCGACTCTTCAAGTGTTATCCCATCTGGAAGAGGGACCACCCAGTCACCAGGTACACGGACGAATTCCGCCCATCCTCCCCAGCGTTCCACGCCAAGTTCGTGCCCCGTCGCAATGACTTCGTCGCCCGGTTGGAATCGAGCGTCCTCACTTTCGACGACTGTTCCCGCGGCATCAATTCCAGGAACATGGGGAAAATTTTTCGTAATTCCAGGGTGGCCGGTCGCGGCCATCGCGTCTTTGTAGTTGAGAGAAGAATATCGCACACGAATCAAGACGTTTCCGGCCGGAAGATCGGAAAAGGGAAGCGGTTGTACACCACCTGTCACTTGCCCGGATGCCTCTCTGTGAACGACAAATGACCGAAACGTTCTGCTTGGCATGGGCAATCTCTTGGCGAACGACCTAATTGGAGCCAAGTGGAGCAACCAAGGAATACGCAGCATCCCCAGACTGATTTTCGGGAATCGGTTCTTCCAGAGTTTCAGGAATAAACTTGTAGGTCCCCCGATTCCTCGTTGCAATCTCCCTGAGAAACTTCTCTCCGCGATCGTCGCCAAACCCAATCGTGTGAATGACGGTCCCTCGTCGGTTCGCTGCTGTCACGGCCGGCACGACCCGGTAATCGAAGTCCCCGTCGGTCAGAAAGTAAATGACAGAGGGATTGAGTCGCAAAGCAAGCAACAGGGCGTCCATCGGGTCGGTTCGCCCCTCGGCCCGGAACTGTGCCATCCAGCGAAGATAAAATTGCTGCATGCCCGGTGTCGCTTCAACCAGCCGATCCGACGGCATCGGAAGGGCCTGCGTATTGAAAAAGACCATGAAGAATTTGTTGGCTTCGGTCATCTGGCCGATGGTTCTGACGAGTTCGACTTTGACTCTCCCGAATCGCGTCTTCGCCTCGCCAGGGTAGGGATGATTCATGCTCTTTGAGCAATCAACCACGAAAACAACGCTTTCCTGCTCCGCGTTGATCCCGAAGAAGCATCCGGCCCCTTTTCCAGACGCCCCAATGCCCGTGTTTTCCGTTCCCGCCGTTCCCTCTCCGCCCCCGCCGGACGCCAAACTGGGACGGAGCGCGACTTTCTCCGTCAATATTCCGGCGGCGACTCCCGTAGGACTCATGGCTAGGGGAACGGCTTGGGCGATTCGCGGTGTCGCGTCCATTGGGTCCGACGAAATTGACATCTCAATCCGCTCGGCGATGGCTCCGCCAGACCGTGGCTGCTGACTCCCTAACACTTGGTCAACCGGCATCTGGTCCAGAGTGACGTGTGTATCGACCTCTGTCTGTTCGACGATTGTGGCAAACCCAGCATTTCTGGTTGGCCGAATGGGTAGCAGGATCAGCGCGAAAAGCCCCAGTAGGCATGCGTGGAAAATCAGCGAGGAGATCGACGCGGCGGCCTGCTCCTGCGTGGGGGTAGGGAAAGATCGAAATGTCGAGGCGTCAAGAGACATGCCGTACGCTCAACCTGTTTGCTGGCTGATGATTCCATCGGCACGAAAAACCAGCCGAATTGCGACCTTTTCACGTTATCCGTTGCGAAACCCAAACGCAAAACCGAATTTCCTTTTCACCGGGTTTTCCGAAATGTCAATTTGTTCCGATTCCCTCGTTTTTCACGACAGACCGTTCCGCGAACCAAGCGTTGCCCCGAATTCGTGTTAAAATCTGTGATGTCCTTCGGTCTCATTTGTGAATCGATGAGATGGTGTGATCATCTCCGCGGAACTTCACTCCGCGGCAAATGGATCCTGTCTGACAAAAAAACGAATTGGTTGCCGTCATGTCAACAACCGAAACTCCTGTCGAATCGAAATCTTCCGAATCGGGGAACCAGAACGAAGAACTTCGCGAAGCAACGATCGTGTTCTTCGATGGGGTTTGCGGGTTGTGCAATGGATTCGTGAACTTTCTGTTGGACCGGGATTCCCGCCAGCGGTTGAGATTCGCCCCACTTCAGGGAGAGACTGCGGCAATGCTGCTCGATCCCGCCGATACTCACAACTTGCATTCTGTCGTCTTCATGAAGGGAGATCGTCAATGGCGGCGCTCTTCGGCCGTTGTTCGGATCTTTCTCGAGCTGGGCGGGGTCTGGGCGCTTCTTGGTGGACTCATGTGGATGATCCCTAAACCGCTCCGAGACTTCGGCTACAAGCTTGTCGCAAACTTCCGTTATCGGCTGTTCGGGAAGCAGGAAACCTGCCGAATGCCGAAGCCGGGTGAGGCCGAGAGAATGCTGGAGTAACGTCGTGTTTTGCGTTAGCGGGAACGGTGGTGCTGGAAATCTCTCAGCCCCGTCAGATATTCACTCACTGGAAACCGGTCGATGGAATTACGGATTTCAATCCCGGTCGATGGCTCGTGAAAATCCGAACAGTTGGAGGCGTCATCCCACGAACTGACAGACGTCTTCCGGATTCTGGCAAATGCCGCTGTGCCCCGATCCCGTTCGAGTTCCCTCGCAGAACAAATTTTGAATTCTGGCAGCGTAGTCGAGTGGACGCAATTGTCTGGGACTGTCACGATAAGGGTTTTTCCAGCGAGGAAACTCATGTCGCACTGTCTCGTAACGGGTGGGGCCGGCTTCATCGGAAGCCATCTGACGGAACAACTCCTGCAAAATGGCCATCGCGTGACCGTTCTGGACGACTTGTCGACAGGGAGAGCGGAGAATTTGTCGTCGGTGGCCCATCGCCCTGATCTGAAGGTTGTTCATGGCTCCATTACTGACCAGATGTTGCTTGCCGATGTGATATGCGGAGTCGATGTCGTGTATCACTTGGCGGCTGCTGTTGGAGTGAAACTCGTCGCTGACGATCCAGTTCGGACCATTGAGACCAATATCTACCCCACGGAATGGCTTCTCCGACTTGCGGCGCAGAGTGGATGCCGCTTCTTCCTGGCCAGCACAAGTGAAGTCTATGGGAAGAACCCAAACGAATGCTGGAATGAGGAGGAAGACCTCCATTTCGGACCGACATCCCGTCCACGTTGGGCCTACGGCTGTTCCAAAGCGATCGACGAATTCCTGGCGCTGGCATATCACTCAAAGTATCGCCTCCCAGTCGTGATCGGCCGCTTCTTCAATGTTGTCGGCCCCCGACAGGTTGGAAATTACGGGATGGTCATTCCGCGGTTTGTCGAACAGGCCCTGGCTGGGGGACCACTGGTGGTCTACGACGATGGCCAACAGGTCCGGTGCTTCGCTCATGTTTCCGAGGTCGTTGATGCCGTCATCGGGCTCACCGAAAACGATGCGGCTGTCGGAGGGATATTCAATATCGGCAGCGATCAGGACGTGACAATCGAACGGCTTGCCAGAGAGATTATCGCGAAAGTCGACCCAACGATCCGAATGGACTTTTTGAGCTATCAACAAGCCTACGGACAGGACTTCGAGGATGTCCGCCGACGAGTCCCGGATGTCTCCCGTTTGGAGTCGGTTCTCGGTCGGAAACCAAACCGGACACTTGGAGAAATATTGGATGACATCATCGCCTGGAAACGGGAGCAAATCGCTCACAAGAGTTGAGACAAGGCGGAAATCAGAATTTGCTGAGAGACGATTCAGATTGGTCCGAAGGGTTCGGACAAATCGGCGGCTCCCTTCCGCGTGAGGCATGCCTTCTCTCGTTGCGTGCCATCCGGATGCATCACCCGGCAACAATTCTCAAAAAGGTGATAACCTTTCCAAGGGAAACGGAAAAATTCGATGTGCGCGACACCACGTGAACGAATCGAGAACTTCCAATGGCAAGATATGCTGAATGACCTATCCGACTACCAGGAAGTGGTTTATGTTTATCAAGAGTCCACCAGAACGGACTCAAAACACGCATTCCGGTGTTCACATTCGCATCAGACAAACCCCTATTGACCCATTCTCTGGAAAGGCATATCGTCCCCCTCATCGAAGGCACGGATGAGCACGCCTTCGAGGTCCGGCAAAAAAATTTCGCTCATCGCCCCCGGAAATAGCTCGCAGTCCTCCGCCCCCCT
>JAGQQQ010000629.1 GCA_020426125.1 Planctomycetaceae bacterium | reverse complement strand
TACCCGTATGACGTCTCACTCGGGCCCGATGATTGTTTGTACGTCGCGGAGTACGGAGCTGGCCGAGTGACGAGGTTGACCCTTTCGGGAGACCTTCGAGGGCGATATGGTGATCAAGGTCGCGGTCTCGGGGATTTGTACGGTCCTTGGGGAATTGCCGTGAGCCGGAGCGGCAAGGTCGCCGTTGCGGATACGGGAAATCGTCGCGTGGTGGAGTTGCAGTTGTGACTGCGGTCGTCCGATTTTTTCAGCGCATCTTTCCGCCGCCTCGCATGGCGCTGCGTCTTCGCGACGCGCTTCCACTCTTGGTCTTTGCACTCGCGTATGGTTTTGTGATCTGGCGATTGGCTGCGCCGGAGTCATTCTTTCCGGTCCGTCCGTTCCTACTGGCGTTGGTACTCGCGTGGGGAACCTATGAATGGTGGCGAGTTTATCGCGAGCAGTTATCGAGCCGCCTGTCGATCGTCTCCCTCATTGGACGGTCGTTGGCCATCATCGCGTTCGTTTATTTTGACCACGTCCTGGAATGGTGTGTGGGGGTCTTCCGCTGGCTGTTCGGGAGGATGCTCTCGGATGCCTGGCAGGCAGGCCTGAAAGACTGGACGCTGGATTCGATTACGTTCGCTCAGCCATGGCAGTTTTTCTGGATCGCACTCGCCGCGTGGGTCTGGTGGATGTCTCTCAATGGCTGGAGCGGCCTCAACCGCTCCCGTGCCACGCAGGCGTTGTTCATTCGTCTGCTTCTCTTGGGCACGTTTGTCATGCTGATGGCCGAGCCCCGAGCGGTTCGAACGACCGACAAATTGTCGGTGGTGTACGCCGTCGACATCTCGGAATCCATTCATCCCGATCAGGTGACTGAGGCTCTGAAGTTTGTCGCGAAGACCGTGGCTGAGAAGCCGGAAGAGGATGAAGCGGGGCTGATCGTCTTCGGCAGTTCGGCGGCAGTGGAACTCCCCCCGAACGAAGCGTTTCCCGTTGATGAAAACTCTCCGGAAGGAAGCATCCATCTCAACTCCCGAGTTGACCGTGACGCGACCAATTTGGAGCAGACTCTTTCGCTTGGGGCGGCGATTTTGCCGGAAGAGACGCGCGGACGGATCGTCCTCATTAGCGACGGCAGCGAAACCGCCGGCAATCTTCCCCCCGTGCTTAGGCAGCTTCAATCGCGGGGCATCGGAGTGGACGTGCTGCCGGTCACCTACAGCTATGAAAACGAAGTTTGGGTCGAGCGGCTCGAACTTCCGCAGATGGTGAAGATCGGCGAACCTTATGAGGCGTCCGTGGTCGTCTCCTCCCTGAAATCGGGAAAAGCCAAACTGATTATCGAGGAAAATGGCGAACCGATCCGCGAGGAGCCGTTTGACGTCGAACTGACCGAAGGCAAGAACCGGGTCGACATCCCCATCTTCCTGCGGACTCCTGGATATTACGAATACAAAGCGACCATCGTTCCCGAAGAAGGGATCGATGGCCGCGATGAGAACAACGAAGCCATCGGCTATGTCTATGTCGAAGGGGAGGGCAAGGTCCTCGTTGTTGTCGACCCCCTCGCGGAGGATGACCGGGATTCCGAACGGCTCGTTCAGGCGATACGGGAAGGGGAACGGGCGGTCGAGATCACGGATCCGTTTGATCCCAACTTTCCCCGCGATCCGCTCTCTCTGATGCCGTACGACTGTGTGATCTTTGCAAATGTCCCGCAGGATGCTTTCGATCAGGTGCAGTTGGACGCCGTGAAGGACGCCATTTACAACCAAGGCATCGGCTTTCTGATGGTCGGCGGCGAGAACAGCTTCGGCCCCGGAGGATACCACCGCACGGTCATTGAAGACGCCTTACCCGTCTCCATGGATATCACC
Source organism: Planctomycetaceae bacterium (assembly GCA_020426125.1). Classification (GTDB taxonomy): domain Bacteria; phylum Planctomycetota; class Planctomycetia; order Planctomycetales; family Planctomycetaceae; genus HKST-UBA70. Next base: position 3,078 of record JAGQQQ010000629.1, on the reverse strand, counting down.
AAGAAAAAGATTCTCCCCAAGGGCGCACTCGTCATTATTCTCCATACCTGCGAATTCCCCGAGGGAAATACCTGGGCCAAACGGATCACGAAACAGGCCATTAAGGTGCTGGGCTCTCAGGATGAAGTGGGAGTGATTGCCTACGAGGCCAGCGGAGAAGACTGGGTCTTTGAACTCACTCCGGCCGGCGAATATGAGAAACTCGTTCCGAAAATCAATTCGGCCGGCATCGGGGACATGCCGGCGTTCGGCCCAACGATGCAACTCGGACTCGATGGACTCAAAAAGAGCGACGCCGCGACGAAGCATATGATCATCATCTCCGACGGGGATCCCCAACCGGCCCCCACGCCGTTGATGAATGATTTCGTGAAGAGCAAGGTGAGCATCTCGACGATCGCGATCTTCCCGCACGGCGGCCAGGAAATCGGCTTGCTCAGGACCATCGCCAATGCGACCGGAGGCCGTTACTACTTCCCCGATGATCCCAATGAACTGCCTTCGATCTTTATCAAAGAGGCGAAGACGCTCAAGAGGAGCATGATTCAGGAGAAGACGATTCAGCCGGAGGTCGGATATCCCAGCGTCGTGTTGGAAGGCATCAACGCGATGCCTCCGCTGCATGGATTCGTGCTGACATCGATTAAGGAAAACGCCCTCGCGGAGAATGTCCTGTTTACCACTCCTGAAGACGCCGAAGCGGGCGAGACAGATCCCGTTCTCGCGATTTGGCGATACGGCCTCGGGACAACGGCCGCCTTTACTTCCTCACTCTCCAACCAATGGGCTCGCGAATGGGTCAGTTGGGAGCAGTACCGAGCCTTCGTCAAACAACTGCTCATTCGGATTTCGCGCGTGCGAAAGGCCGGCCACCTGCGAATGTGGACCTATCACTCCGGCAGCGAAGGGGTGATCATGATCGAAGATTTCCATCCCGATGAGATGTTTCTCGACGTCGCTGCTCAGGTGAACGGACCGGGGGGGACGCAAGTCACCGTGCCCCTCAAACAGACCGGTCCCAGACGCTACCAGGGAACCTTCCCCGCGAACGACAAAGGCCGGTTCCAGGTCACGGCCATCGGAAAGTCCGGTGACCGCGAAGATCGTGTCCACGGCGGTTTCATCGTCTCCTACTCTCCCGAATATCTGAAGTTCACTTCCAATTGGAACACGCTTCGCGAAGTGATGGACGAAACGCAGGGACAGGAACTGACCATCGAGTCCAAGGCCGAAGATATCTACAACCGCCGCCTGCCAAAGCAAAGCTCTCAACCAATCTTTGACTACTTCCTGTTGGCACTCGCATTGTTGATCCCGCTGGATGTCGCTGTGCGTCGCGTGCAGATCGATTGGACCGCCCTGCAGCAAGCTCTGGGACTCGGCCGAAAAGCCACAACCACCCAGACAATGGGGGCCTTGCTCGCGAAGAAGCAGCAAGTCAGTTCCCAATTGAAAACCAAAGAAGAGCGCGCGATGCGACCTTCCGGAAGCATGCCCCCCTATCAAACCGGTGGCCGTCGCTCGGATGCCCCCAAGCCTGCGTCTCCAACGAAACCGACAGAGTCCAAGCCAACGTCCGCATCGGCTCCGACCACCACGACCAGCCGGTTGCTCGATGCCAAACGACGCCGACAACAGGACGATGACTAACCCCGAACGTCGTGATGCCACTCGCGAGTTCAAAGAGAACGAGAGAACACCATGTCCGACATGAATGTGGAAGCCCTTCAAGCTGAAGCCGATGACTTCCGTCAGACCTTCCAAAAGGTCCGTGACGAAATTGGCAAGGTGATCGTTGGCCAGGAACGGGTGGTCGAGGCCGCGTTGACCGCCATCTTCTGCGGAGGCAACGTCCTGCTCGAAGGGGTCCCCGGTCTGGGGAAAACGGAACTGATCAAAGCGATGTCGCAGGTCCTCCACCTGGAGTTTCGCCGCATCCAGTTCACCCCCGACCTGATGCCGGCCGACATCATCGGAACGACGATCATGCAGTCGGATGAACATGGCCGTTATCACTTCGAGTTCCGCAAGGGGCCGATTTTTACGCAGTTACTGCTCGCGGACGAAATCAACCGTGCGACGCCCAAAACGCAATCGGCCTTGCTGGAAACCATGCAGGAAGGGACGGTCACCGTTGGGGGGGAAATCCACACGCTGGAGCAACCGTTCTTCGTCATGGCGACGCAGAACCCGCTCGAACAGGAAGGGACTTATCCTCTTCCCGAAGCTCAGTTGGACCGCTTCTTATTCAAAATTGATGTTCCGTTCGTCAGTCGCCAGGAACTCAATGCGATTGTCGACCGCACGATTCTGAAACAGAAAGTCGAGGTGGAGAAAGTCCTCGACGGTCCGCGGATTATGCATTTGCGAACCATTCTCAACAAAGTTGTTGTGGCTCCACCGATCCGAGACTTCGCCTGCCGACTCGTGCTGGCGACGCACCCCGAAACAGAGTTTGCTCCCGACGGCGTCAAACAGTTCGTCCGCTGGGGATCATCGCCCCGTGCCGCTCAGGCGCTCATTCGCGCTGCTCGCGTGCGGGCACTCAGCCAGGGCCGGGCGCATGTCGCATTCGATGACATCCGGCACTTCGCGGATGAAGTTTTGAAGCACCGGACATTGCTCAACTACGACGGCCAGGCCGAAAATATTCAAATCGGCGATCTGATTGACGAGTGCGTGCAGAAACTCCCGCAAGAAGTTCCGCTCGATTCGCCGTCGATGCAGACAATCGCATCTTAACACTTTTGATATCGAACGATTTGATCAACAAACAATCGATTGTCGTATGATGCAATCCGTAATCAACTTCACTGTTTTGTGTTGTCTCATGACCGTTTCAGCTGTTGCGGACGATCGTGCGGACCGGTTCGAAGCGCGGACGTTTGACCAAGACGGTCTCGGAACAATCCGATATCGATTGCTTTCGCCGCACTCACTCGAATCGGGGCACAAGTATCCGCTCGTCATTTTCTTACATGGTGCCGGCGAACGTGGAGACGATAACAATGCCCAACTCGTGCACGTCGTCAAAGAGTTGGCGAGTGACGAAATGATGGACCGGTCTCCCTGTTTCGT
>JAGQQQ010000628.1 GCA_020426125.1 Planctomycetaceae bacterium | reverse complement strand
ACCACGTGAAGTACGCTTCGCGTTTGATCGTCCCTGTCTGCTTGAGAACTGGGAACAGCGACTCCCCATCGATGACTTGATTCGCGGGGGGATCGATTTGGGTGAGATCGAGGATCGTCGGGAACAGATCAATCGGGCCAACAATGGCATCGCTCGTTGTCCCCGGAGGAATCTGGCCCGGCCAGCGGACCAGGAGTGGGACCCTCTGTCCCCCTTCGTAGATCCGGCCCTTCCCTTCTCGGAGCGGAGCATTGTTTGTTGGCGGCTGGTCCCCGGCCCATTTTTTCCAATCCCGGACGAACTCATACTTGGGATGGCCTGGCTTGATATTCCCCATCTGGCGGCTGTCGGGAGTGTTGCTGTGCGTGTTGCCACCGTTATCGGAATAAAAGAAGAAGACGGTATTCTCCGCGAGACCCAGCTCTTCCAGTTTCGCGAGGATTCGCCCCAGACTTTGATCGACGCTCTTGAGCATCGACGCCATGATGGGGTTCTTCTGACATCCACGAGGGTCCACTTTTTTCGCAAAATCTCGGGTGTATTCCTCCTTATGGCCCCAGGGACCATGGACACCGTATTGCCAGAGATTGAGATAGAACGGCTCTTGGGAATGTCGTTCAATGAAGGCGATCGCTTCGTCGGTGAGGCGATCGGTGATGTATTCTCCGGGCGGGCCATCGATGATGTTACCGACTTTGTGTTGACCAGTGGGACGGCCATCGGAGTACACCCCGTAGGGTGAGAAATAGCTCGGAGGCCCGGGATCCGGGGCGCAATGCCAAGCCGTTTCAAAACCTTGCTGTTCTGGGCGATGCGGCGGCATAAGCCCCAAGTGCCATTTGCCGAAGTGGCCCGTACGATAGCCAACATCCTTCAAGACTTCCGCGATCGTGACCAGTTCGGGGTCGAGATAGTTCTTGCTGTTGGCATAAATCAAAGGCCGATTCGCGGGGGCGGACGCGGGATAAGGAGGCGCCCCATCCGGCGCGGGGGGCTGATGTCCGCTGGCACTCGTCACACGGTGACGGGACGAATACTGGCCGGTCAGTATCGAAGCCCGGGTTGGCGAGCAGAGGGGAACGGCGTACGCATTCGTAAACTTCATCGACTGCGTCGCCAGCTGCTCCATGTGGGGTGTTTCATAATACTGTGAGCCATAGGCGGAGGAATCGATCCATCCCATATCATCGACAAGGAACATCACGATATTCGGGCGCGTCGGCTCCGTGTGGCTGTTCGCACCAATCGCGATGGTTGGGGACCCCACCATCAACAGAAACATGAGGAGATGTGTCGTGTTTCGAACCATCTTCCAGCTTCTCCCTCGCCGATGTCGTTCTAATCAAAAGAGTCCAATGCGATGAAAGGCGGAGGATACCGGTGTTCCGGGTTCCGTCCAACTCGTGAGGAAGGTCTTTTGAGAAATTGGCTGCGGATCCATGGGGAAGGGGCAGTTCCGTTGAGAGCTGGAAATTGTAATGTTTGGACGGAACCGATCGGCGACTACAATACGCGGTGAGTTTCGTCCTACAACTCAATCTGAGTCCACATTCGTGAAAGAGTTGGTTTCCCCACGTCAAGTTGCCCAAGCCATCGACGTCAGCGAATCGTCGCTGAAGCGTTGGTGTGATCAAGGAAAAATCCTGACCGTGCGAACGGCTGGTGGGCACCGTCGTATTCCGGTGAACGCGGCCCTGTCCTTTCTTCGCGACGCCGGATATCAGATCGTTCACCCTGAAATCTTGGGCCTCCCTGCTTCGACAACTGGAGGACACACTCGCAAGCTGTGTTCGGAACGGGAGCGGTTGTTGACCGCTTTGTTGGAGGGGAATGAATCGGTCTGCACGGAAGTCGTTCTCAATCTCTATCTTGCTCGAATTCCACTCAGTCAAATTTGCGACGAAGTCCTTGCATCCGCGTTTGGCGAGATTGGAGAGAAATGGGGCTGTGGCGATGTGGCCGTTTATCAGGAGCGGCGGTCGTGTGAGCTTTGCCACCGCGTCCTGTACGAGGTGAGACGAGCTCTGCCAGAGGTCCTGGTAAATGCTCCGATGGCCGTGGGCGGCACTGTCGACGGAGATCCGTACACGCTCGCCTCCAGCATGGCCGAACTTGTGTTGCGAGAAAGCGGATGGCGGGCCGCCTCTTTGGGAAACATGCTTCCGTTTTCAACGCTGCGACAAGCACTGTGCGATATGCGTCCGCGATTGTTCTGGTTGAGCGTTTCGGCGATTCGAGATCAAGCAGCCTTTCTGAGCGAGTTTGAGAAACTCTCGACGATGGGGGAGGAAAACGGCGTGGCAATTGTGATCGGAGGCAAGGCTCTGACGGAAGAGATTCGTCGGAGAATGCGTTACCATTGCTTCTGCGACACGTTTACCCATCTGGAGACATTTGCCAACGGACTTTTGCCGCGACCTCGTGGAAGGGAAGAAATCTCCGCGACCTCTGATTCGGCCTGAGTGCGGCTTGGCGCGTGAGAAAGAGGTCCCATGCCCCCTTCTATTTCGACGCCGATTCTGACCGATGACGACCGAAGCCGGGCGACCGATCTCATCGCGGAAGCGCTCGGAGAGGATCTCGACGGCGCCATGGATCACACCACCTGCGCCCTCGTGCCCGAAGAGGCGACGGGGCGAGTGAACATTGTGGCCCGCCAACGGGGCGTCGTCAGTGGCAATCCCCTGGCCCGGATGGTCTTTGAATCCCTCGATCGCCCCGTCTTGTATGAGACTCTCGTGCCGGATGGGGAGTCCGTTGAACCGGGGACTCTGATCGCAACCATTCGAGGACCAATGAGGGAATTGCTTGTTGGAGAAAGAACCGCGTTGAATTTCCTGACCCTGCTCAGTGGGACGGCGACCCTCACTCGCCGATTCGTGGAAGCCGCATCGGGAACTTCCGCGAAGATTCTGGATACTCGAAAAACCTTGCCTGGGTTACGGGCGTTGCAGAAATATGCGGTCCGTTGTGGCGGGGGGGAAAACCATCGCATCGGACTTTTCGATGCGGTACTGATTAAGGACAACCACCTCGCCTGGTGGACCAAATCGGGGCGGACACTCGCGGAGGCGGTGACGCATGCTCGGTCACTGGTGCCAGCAGGATTGACCATCGAGATCGAAGTCGATTCCCTCGAACAGCTCGCTCAGGTGCTCCCAGCCGCTCCGGACATCGTCTTGGTAGACAATTATTCGATTGCCGATCTTCGAATGGCCATTGCCCTGCGGAACGACTTGGCCCCTGGCGTTCAACTGGAAGCATCTGGGGGAGTGAATTTGGACACCGTGGTGGAAATCGCAAAAACCGGAGTCGACCGAATCAGCGTGGGGGCATTGACACATTCCGCACCCGCGCTCGATATCGGGGTGGATTGGAATCCGGATTCGTAACGAGCGCTAACCGACGACGGTCGGGATGGCGTCCAGGATCCAATGGTTGATGAACGCCGCGTCAGCACTTTCCCAAGACGGCTGGTTCGTGATCACATCGTAACCCGCGTCGCGAAGACCATCGACAGCAGCCTGTTGATCGGGGCGGACCAACTCGTCAAACAGTAAGACCCGTCCCTGCCCCCGGCTGACATAGGGGATCCGGCTGGCCCAGGATGGCGGAAGCGAACGTGCAATGACCCCTCGAATCGGAACGTTCAGCAATTCCCGGAAATGCTGCTGAAGGAGAAACATCTGCAGGCAGGCCAAGGCTCCTTTGCCTTCTCCGAAGAGATAAATCCTCTGCTGGTGGATCTCGACACTGGTTCGCACATCGTCAATTGTTTCCGCGAGGATGCCGGCCGTGGAATCTGGACGGTTGAGTCGCCAACGAAAGTTTCCTGGGAATCCCATCTTCGATGGAAATGGAGCACGGACTCCGGCCGCAATGAAATTCTGATCGCTGACGAGCGGAAACCAACGATCGAGATCCTGGTCGGATCGATCCTCGTCATGCAGGTAGCAGACGAGTGGATACGCATAAGACCGAGCGAAGGATTCCGGCAAGAAAACGTTTCCGAGTCCCGGTAACACCGGGGACCGAAGTGTTCGCCAGTACTTCGACGCAACCGCAGCGCAGCCTTCATTCGGCGGGAACGGGTCCGCGATCAGGCCGACGGAATTGCGAGGCACGTTGAACCGATGCCACATTCGAGATTTCCTCCATGAGTCCCGGCCCGATAGGCGAAAACCGGGACACCGGCAAATCTTGCCGGCGCTGTTCCACAGCGTCTGAAACTTGGATCACATCCTGCAATTGAAAAAGCTTGCCCGGGCAAGCAGTCGATTTCAAGTCACCATGGGTCAAAACGCTTTCTGGATTGAGTTGAAATGTCGTTAACAGCCGATTCAGCAAGTCACGCAAGGACTTCGTTTGGGCCGAGGTCGGAGGATGTTCCTCAAAGTTGCCAATGAGGCAAATTCCAATTCCGTGGTCATTGAACGAACGAACGCCGGCATGCGCTCCGGCAATCTGTTTCCGCCATCGAAACGTGGATTCAATGGCGCCATCGGGCATTCCGTTTCCGTTGCCGATGACGAAGTGATAACCAATTCCTAACCATGGATTCCCCTGAGAGTCGCGTCTCTGGCGATGTGCTGCGTGAATGCCTTCGACACTTCCTGAAGAAGTCGCGGAATGGTGGATGATGACAAACTTCCATGGATTGAGCGGTTCGTCCGCTTGAATTGGGATGATTGGCTCCCTCTCGCAGGTCGCTTGAGGGGCATCCGACGTGCTGTCCGCCGCGACACCGGGGTGAGCAGAAAGGCCTGCCAGCCCGATGATCACAACGAGCATCCACAAACAATTCAACAGATTTGTCTCGCAACAAGGGCGTTCATCGCTGACTTGCATGAGGAAACGGTTGTAGGCGGACTCGGGGAAAAGGGTCAACGGGACTTTCCTCGATGGTGTGGAAACGCGATTCGTTCGGCAGGGTCTGCCTTCGATTTCTCATCGTGACAAGATCGCACGGTTTGTTTCGAGACAACTCTCGGGACACTATCATTCCCTTGAAGGAGTTTCACGATTTTCTTGATCATCAACCCATGAGAACACTGATGCGAAAACTCATCATGGCCGCGTTACTGGCCACACTCGCTCATTCCAACCTGTGCTGCGCGAAAGGCCCGGCCTATGACACGGAAAAAACCGCAAGCGACGTGCCGACATTCGCTATTCAGGGGGAATACGTCGCCAAGGGAAAAGGCATTCAAGTCATTGCCCGGGGAGGCGACAAGTGCGAAGTCGTCGAGTTTGAAGGCGGACTCCCCGGAGCTGGGTGGACCGGTTCCGATCGCAAACGGACGGAATTGAGCCTCGCCGAGACCAAGAACTTTGTCAAAGACTTGGAAAAGGTTGATCGCAAGAGTCCGACGCTGGGAGCCAAGCCCCCGGAGAGTGCGATCGTTCTCTTCGATGGGACTTCGGAAACAGCTCAAGACCACTGGGTCGATGCCAAACTGACCGACAACGGCCTGCTCAAGGAAGGTGTCCGCAGCAAAGAGACCTTTCGTGACTTTCATCTTCACATGGAGTTCAAACTGCCGTTTATGCCTGACGACCAGGAACAGGCACGAGGAAACAGCGGGTGCTACCTGCAAGGACGGTACGAGGTCCAATTACTGGACTCCTTCGGACTTGAGGGACTCGACAATGAATGTGGCGGGATCTACAAAGCCGCCGCGCCGAACGTCAACATGTGTTTTCCGCCCCTGTCATGGCAGACCTACGACATCGTTTTCACAGCCGCTCGTTTCAACGATGCTGGGATCAAGACCAACAACGCTCAAGTGACCGTCAAGCACAACGGTGTCGTCATCCACGAGAACTTGGAACTCCCCACGAATACTCCCGGAGGAGTGCTCAACGGGGAAGCGGATACGCCCGGCCCCATTTTCTTGCAGAATCACGGTGATCCGGTTCGCTTCCGAAATATCTGGGTCGTCCCCAAGGAATAGCCCGATCTTGGCTCTCCACTTGGAGAGTTTTTCGAATCGCTTTGAAGGCGGAACAGTGCGACTGTTCCGCCTTTTTCAAATCCCTCTGCAAGCTGGGTATCCCTTGAGCTTGACTCAGCATCATGAGCGATCCATGTGGCCATGTTCTGTAATAAAAGGCGGTCGTCACTTTGAGAGAAGGCGATCGGGAACTCGCAAACGGGAGAAGAAGGACAATCAACGAATCGATTCCCGAATCCCTGATCCCTAACCCCGAATCCCTCGCAGACACTGTCGAATCGCGCTATTGGTTACGGCAACAAGGCCGCGTGATGAAAGGTTGTTGACCGACTCTTGAAAGCGACACGTCAGCAACACGTTTGCGACTGGCCAGTTCGCGTCGAATTGAGATGTGGGGACTCACGCACCTTGTTCAAGCTGTCGTCAAACGCCGAGAAGAACCATGCTGCGAAACAGGAGAACACGGTTGGTCAGCAAGGTTGAGTGTTGAGGATTGCCATTGAACTTGAGTTGCCCGTTCGTTGATCGCACCAATCCCAAACGAGTTAAACCGGCGAAGACAGTCTGGAATGACGTCACCTTTGAAAGAGGGCGTCTCGCTTCATTTGATGATTCTCAGGAATCAAAAAAAGCCTCGCTTCTGTTCCAATCAAACCAGAAATGGGTTGCATCCCAAAATGCTTTTCGTACCATTTGCCGCAAGTTATTGCTGGAGTTGTTTCTTTGAGTTGAAGAGTCATCTCTCACTCAATCACAACAGCGGCCAGCGACAGCCCACCACGGTTGGTAGGCTGGAAAGGATTCGTTCACGCAAACGTTCTTTCGTCTCGATGCCCGGTAGCATGACAAAGCCGTTTGCAACCAAAGGGACTCTCAGAAGGAGGAGTTTCAATGGCCAAGAAATCGGCTAAGAAGAAGGCAGCCAAGAAGGC
>JAGQQQ010000627.1 GCA_020426125.1 Planctomycetaceae bacterium | reverse complement strand
GTCTCCCTGGTCATGGCTCCGCTCGATGAGGAGTTGTTCGTCAATGCCGACCGGAGTGGGCTGTTGACCGTCTTCGATAACTTGATCACCAACGCAATCAATTACTCCCCGGAGCATGGGCAGGTTGAGATCCGCTGTCATGGAACCTCGGGAGAAGTGATTGTTGAAGTGGAAGACCACGGCATCGGAATCGCCGCCGAGCATCGAGAGCGGATCTTCGAACGCTTCTACCGCATCGACAAGGCTCGAACCCGGGGGGGCGTCGGGGGAACGGGCCTCGGACTGGCAATCGTCAAACATCTTGTGCAACTGTTCGGCGGCGAAATTGAACTGGAGAGCGAACTCGGTCGGGGCAGCCTGTTTCGGGTCCGGTTTCCTCGCTTAGCACAACCGGCAAACTCGCTCCAACCCGCAAATTTTTCGGCTCCGTCGGCTTGAAACGGCATGTCGCGTTTTGACAACATGCCCGCCTGAGATAGGGTTCGGAAGACCATTCTTGAACTCTCGACATCATCGAGTTGGAATCCGGGGCATCAGTCAACACGGTGTGCCCGGAGGGCACCCGCTAAACGGGCTTGATGCGTGCGGAAATCGATCTGGCGGTGATAGAAATCGATAGCGATGACCGACTTGCCGGCGACCTGTGAACCCACGGAATTCAACAAGCCGACTCAATCGGGACGCGGGCTCCGCGATGCCGTCTCCGGTTTCGCGCGGGAGTTGGCGGACCATCGCTGGCCGGTGATCGGACTGTTCGTCCTGACGGTCGCCGTCTATTTCCCGGTCGCCTCGTTCGACTTTCTCAATTGGGACGATACCTGGTACATCGTTCGCAATGACCTGATTAAGAGTTGGCATCCGGTCAATCTGTACCGCATTGCCACCGAACCAGTGGCTCGCAACTTTGCTCCGCTGACGATCGGGACGTTTCTCGTCGAGCACACACTGTGGGGCATGTGGCCCGGCGGATATCACGTCACCAATTTGCTGCTGCACGGCATCAATGCCATCCTTGTGTTTCTGCTCCTTCGCCAACTCACCAGCAACGACTGGGTGGCCTGGACCGCCGCCGCGTTGTTCGCCTTGCATCCTGTGCAGGTGGAAACCGTGGCCTGGGTTTCGTCGCGTAAAACACTGCTATCCGCCACGTTCATGTTGGCTAGTCTGATCTGCTGGCTGAAGACGGACCGGACATCCCGAGACGAGGGCTGGGGGATTTTGTGGTTGATCCTCGCGCTTCTGAGTAAAGCCGCGGCCGTTGTTGTTCCTCCGATCGTCGTGGCGTACGACGTGTTTATTGCCCGCAAGAAACCGGCTGAGAGCATCCCTCGGCAAGTGGTGCCGATGTTCCTGTGCGTGATGCTGATTCTGGTGACGATGTCCGCGCAAACGACGATCGTTGGTGGTGTCCGCTCACACATTGGCAACAGCAAACTTTGGATCATTGCGATCGATTCCACGCTCCTTTGGCGTTACGTCGCGATGCTGATTTGGCCCGTGAATCTGAATGTCCTGTACGATCCGCCGACCGAAGGGATCGCGCTGCTGATCGCGGCCTCCCTGATCTCCTGGGGAGCGATCATGGGATTCGCCTGGAAGGTCCGCGAACGATTTCCGTGGTTGGCGTTTGGGGTCGCAACGTGGTTGCTGCTGTTGTTCCCGGTGCTGAATTTCTTTCCCATCACGACACTGATGAACGACCGGTATTTGTATTTGCCGTGTGTTCCCTTCTTCGCGCTAGCCGTTGGCGGAGCCTCACAATTGCTCCACAAGCTTCGCGGGCGGTCCGCGTCGGCATCGACTGCTCTCGCGACAATTCTCAGCACGGCTCTCCTCGCAGTGGCCGCCTGGTCGACGCTCGGCTATCTGCCGGTCTGGAAGGAACCTTTGCTGCTGTGGCATCACGCCCGGCAAGAGACGCCATCGCTCACGGTCGTCCATATTCAATGGGCCATCACCTTGGAGTCTTTAGGGCATACGGAACAGGCTCAAGCGGCCTTGGAAACAGCTCTCGCGGAGACGGATCCCGATGAAGGAGACCGACGACGGATTCAAGAGATGATGGACCGGCTCGCCCCGTCGTCAACCCGTGGAGATTCAGTTGGTGGAACAGGCAAAGGGGAAGCCAACTTCCCCTTCGACTCTCTAACCAACATCAAGACAGGGAAGCGATAGGGCGCATCAATCCGTCTCAGAACTCGTTCGAAACACCACACGAAGGGCAGGAGTAGTGCAGGCTGAGCTGGTCAACGGCCCAGTCCGGTTCAGGCGTGTCGCGTTGGACGTGAACGACATGCACGATCCCTTTTCCCAGGTCCAGAGCTTGTTCGATCGAGTCAGCAATTCGGCCACGGGACTCCTGGTCGACCTTGACGCGGTCGACGATGGCTTCGACGGTATGCTCCCGTTTGTGGTCAATCTCGGGAACTTCTTCGACCTGATAGGTCGTGCCATTGATCCGCACTCGAAGGTACCCCTGCGTTCCCAACCGGTCCCAGAGCTTGGTGTAACTCTGACCGACGGCGATCTCCACCGGCGCCGCGATGTATAATCGGGTCCCTTCTTCGAGAGACATGACCCGGTCGATGATCTGATCGGTCGTCTGCTTCGCGACGGGGACCTGACAGTCGGGGCAATACATTTGCCCTAACCGGGCGAACAAAACGCGAAGGTAATCAAAAATCTCGGTCACGGTGCCGACAGTCGACCGTGGGGTGGCACCGACCGTCTTCTGTTCGATGGCAATCGACGGCGACAACCCCGAGATATGCTCCAGCTTCGGTTTCGGCATCTGGCCCAGGAATTGCCTGGCGTAGGCGCTCAGCGATTCGACATAGCGGCGCTGGCCTTCGGCATAGAGAGTGTCCATTGCCAAGGAGGTCTTGCCGGAGCCGCTGGGACCGCAGAAGACACTCATCTTGTCGCGAGGAACGGTGAGGTCCACGGACTGAAGATTGTGCTGCGCTGCTCCGCGAATCAGGATCGAATCTTGGATGGCTGAGAGCTGAGCATTAGAAGTTGAGGAGTGTTTGCCGTTGGTTTTCTTCTTGGATTTTTTGGGGAAGAGGATTGGTTCGAGGGCCTGGCCGGTGTGGGAGTTTTTGACTTTGGCGATCTCTTCGGGGGGACCAGTGGCGATGACCTCGCCGCCGCCCGCGCCTCCTTCGGGGCCGATGTCGATCACCCAGTCGGCGGTCTTAATGACGTCGAGGTTGTGCTCGATCACGAGCACGGTGTTCCCCTGCTCCACAAACCCATGGAGCACTTCCAGCAATTTCTGGACATCCGCGAAGTGGAGGCCGGTCGTCGGTTCATCCAGTAGGTAGAGCGTTTTCCCCGTGCTCCGTTTGCCGAGTTCCCGGGCCAATTTGATTCGCTGGGCTTCTCCCCCGGAAACCGTCGGCGACGGCTGCCCCAACTTCATGTAATCCAGTCCGACGTCGTGCAGCGTCTGTAGCATCCGATAAATCTTGGGATGGTTCTTAAAGTGTTCGAGCGCCTCCTGAACGTCCATATCGAGGACGTCGGCGATCGACTTGTCGCGATACTTCACTTCCAGCGTTTCGTGGTTGAACCGCTTGCCGTCGCAGACGCTGCATGTCACCCAGATATCCGCAAGGAAGTCCATTTCCAGTTTGGTGGCTCCGTAGCCTTCGCACGCTTCGCAGCGACCATCGGCGACGTTGAAGCTAAATCGCCCCGGTTGATATCCCCGAATTTTGGACTGCGGAAGTTGGGTGTACAGGGAGCGAATTTCATCAAAGAGCTTGACGTATGTGGCAGGGTTCGATCGCGGAGTCCGACCGATCGGAGACTGATCGATGTCGATCGCTTTGTCGAGATGTTGGAGTCCGTTAATCCGCTTATGCTTTCCCGGAGTGCCTTTCCCTTTGTTAATCTCCTGATTTAGGACTTCCCAGAGGATATCATTGCACAAGGAACTCTTTCCCGAGCCACTGACACCGGTGACGCAGACAAACATCCCAATCGGGATTTCGACGTCGACGTCTTTCAGGTTGTTATGGGCCGCGCCGACGATCTTGAGCGACTGCTTTCCCGGCTCGCGGCGTTTTTCGGGAATCGCGATCTGTTTCCGCCCGGAGAGATAGGCGCCGGTGACGGACCGTTTGTTGGCCATAATTTTATCAGCGGGACCTTCGGAAATAATCTCTCCTCCGCGAACGCCCGGGCCTGGCCCAAAGTCGATCAAGTGGTCCGCCGCGAGCATCGTCTCCTCATCATGTTCGACCACGACGACGGTATTTCCCTGATCGCGCAAGTTCAGCAGAGAATCGAGCAGCATGTCGTTGTCGCGCGGATGCAGGCCGATCGACGGTTCATCGAGAATGTAGAGCACTCCCACCAGCCCCGAACCAATCTGCCCAGCGAGCCGGATTCGTTGTGACTCTCCCCCCGAAAGTGTCGGAGCCGTTCGATCGAGTGCGAGATAGCCAAGCCCGCACTTCTGCAAGAACCCGAGCCGACCACGGATCTCCTTGAGTGCTTCTTCCGCGATATGAGCCTGCGTCGCCGTGAGTTTCAGTTCCTGGAAATAGGTAACCGCCTCGTCGACCGACAACGCACACACATCGGGAAGGGACAGATGGCGATGGTCTTTCGGAGCCGAGTCGGACTCGATCAAAACCCGCCGGGCCTGCGGGTTCAAACGGGCGCCATGGCACGCGGAGCAGCTTTGCACCTCCATATACTTTTCCAGCTGCCGGCGACGCATTGGGTTTTTCCCTTTGATGTAGTCGTCGAGAAGGTCATTGATGAACCCCGGCCAAGCGCCGCCATGTTTCCAGGTTCCTCGGGAATGCCTCCAGGAAAAGGTGATGTGCCGGGAACCCATCCCATACAAAAACTCATAGCAGGCCTGCTCGGGAAGATTCTCCCAGGCCGTTTTCAGAAAGGCTCCCTGTTTGAGGCCGTGATCCTCTTCGATCGCGGCGGCGACTCCCGTGAAAATGTGCCGTTTCCAGCGTCCCATCTTGCGTGGGGACTTCATCACGGTGATCGCCCCTTTGGAGATCGACTTTGTCGGATCGGGAATCAGCCGCTCAATGACAAACTCATGCCGCATTCCGAGTCCGGTGCACTCTTTGCACATTCCCAGCGGGCTATTGAAGCTGAAGAGTTGCGGCGTCGGGGGATCGTAACTCAATCCGCAGTCGGGACAGGCGTACTTCGCGGAGTAAAGCCGCTCATCGTCGTCGGTGAGGACGATGAGGCGGCCATCTCCCGACCGGAGAGCCGTTTCAATGGTGTCTGCCACGCGAGAGCGCTGCCCCTTCCCCGCGACGAGTCGATCCACGATGACTTCGATCGTATGTTTGAAGTGCTTCTTGAGACCGAGGTCATCCGACAGGCTCACGATTTCCCCATCGACTCGCGCCCGGACGAATCCCTGTTTCAACAGGTCGGAGAACAGATCGCGAAACTCTCCTTTCTGCTGAGTGACGAGCGGCGCGAGGATCTGGTATTTGGTTCCGTCGGGTAGGGAGAGGATGCTTTCCAGAATCTGGTCGACGCTTTGTGCGGTGATCGGCTTGCCACACTCGACGCAATGCCCGGTGCCCACTCGTGCGAACAAGACGCGAAGGTAGTCGTAAATCTCCGTGATCGTGCCGACGGTACTTCGCGGATTCTTGGAGGTCACCTTCTGCTGGATCGAGATCGACGGGGCCAGCCCCGTAATCGAGTCCACGTCCGGTTTCGGGAGTTGCCCGAGGAATTGCCTCGCATAAGTCGAGAGCGATTCGACGTAGCGACGCTGCCCCTCCGCGTAGAGCGTGTCAAAGGCAAGCGAGCTTTTCCCCGATCCGCTGACGCCGGTCATGCAGATCAGCTTGTTGCGTGGCAAGACGACGTCGACGTTGGTGAGATTGTGCTCGCGGGCACCGCGAATGACGATATCGGCAGCGGGCATGGGGTCCGTCCGGGGGCGGGATTGGCACTGGGCAAAAGGAAGGAAGGCCGGTTCGAGCAGCGTGCGAAGGCACTCCTACGACCGGCATTATAGGCACAAACGTCCAGTGCGTGTCCAAGCTGACGATCAATCCGATGAATGGCTGGCAACAGGTCGGAAAATCGGGAAGACTGATCGGTCGTTTCCGTTGCCCCCTGTCGTTACAATTCCAGATTCGACCCACACTATTCCGTTTGACGTTCGCGAGATTTGACGTTTCCACTCAAGGCGAGCGAATTGGGACGGAACAGGCCCCACTGTAGAGACGTTTGAGGATCGAGGTTCGCCGTGATTATCGTATTGAAGCCTGACTGCACCGAAGACCAACTCGGACACATCCTGGAAAAGATCGAGGAGATGGGCTTCCGTCACGAGATCAGCAAGGGTGTCAAACGGACCCTGATTGGCGTTCTCGGAGAAGAAGACCAGCTCCGCAATGCTCCCCTCGCAGCGATCCCTGGCGTGGAAGATGTCATGTCGGTCTTGAAGCCGTTTAAGCTGGCGAGCCGGGAATTCCAGGAGCATGACTCGGTGATCGAACTGGGACACGGCATCAAAATCGGGGGCGGAGCACTCGCGCTGATTGCCGGACCCTGTGCAATCGAAGGGGAAGATGTCCTGCGAGCCATCGCGAAAGAGGTCAAAGACGCAGGAGCCAATGTTTTGCGTGGCGGAGCGTTCAAACCGCGGACCAGTCCCTATAGCTTTCAGGGACTCGGCGAAGAAGGCCTGAAGATTCTGCGTGCCGTCGGCGATGAGATGAAAATGCCCGTCGTCACCGAAGTCATGGATCCCCGGCAGGTGCCGTTGATCGACAAGTACACCGACATGTTCCAGATCGGGGCCCGGAACATGCAAAACTTCAACCTGCTGACGGAAGTGGGCCAGACCAACCGGCCCGTCCTTCTCAAACGAGGAATGAGCGCCAGCATTCAGGACCTGCTGATGTCGGCGGAGTACATTCTCTCGAACGGCAATATGAAGGTCATCCTCTGCGAACGTGGCATCCGCAGCTTTGACTCCAGCACCCGGAACCTTCTCGATATGGCGGCCGTCCCCAATGTGAAAGGGCTGTCGCATCTGCCGATCATCGTCGACCCCAGCCACGCGACCGGACGTCCCGATCTGATCCCGAGCATGGCCCTGGCGTCCGTCGCCGCGGGAGCCGATGGCGTCCACATTGAGGTCCACAATTGCCCAGAAAAGGCAATGAGCGATGGCCCTCAAGCCCTGCTCCCGAACCAGTACGCGGACCTCGTCAAGCAGATTCGCGACTTGGCGGCCGTTGTCGGAAAGACAATCCCTGCCACGCAATCTGTTTGACGCCAGACTGAGTGTTCGAGAATGCCGATGGAGTCACCAGTTCTCCGACTTCCCGGACCGGGAAGCCGAGCACTGGCGGGGCGTCGGAGTGAAGATCGAATGAACGTCCCGAGTCGTTCGAAGGTCTCACGGCTCCCTTGTCGCGGCACCAGCTGAGGATTGATCGTGGGATCCCAGACGCCGCTCCCAGCAAGAACGATCGGTTTCAGTCCAGCAAGGCAATCGCCAAGCCGCTCCGGACTTTGGGGTCAAACCAGGTCGACTTGGGGGGCATAAACTTGTTTTGCTCACAGACAGCCATGAACTGCATCATCGTGACCGGTGCCAAGGAAATCGCGAGGTCGTATTTTCCGGAATCGACCTGCCCAACCAGATACGCAGCGTCTTTGTTCCCGCCGACATAATTGATCCGCTTATCCCGGGCATCCGACATCCCGAGGATATAGTCAATCACATGCCGTTGAATGATGTCCGCATCAATCGTCTGCGCCGCGTCGGTTGGATCGTATGATGTTCGCATGGGAACCAGATCGTACCACTTCCCGCCGAGATACAATCCGATGCGGTGGGGAGCGTCGGGACGATACGGTTCGCACTCTCCCATCTCCTGAACGGAAAAGTTCTCATTCATCTTGTTGAGGAACTCCTCCGGGGAGACGCCATTGAGCGGAAGCAACCGGTTATACGGCTCCAGCCCCAGCCGTCCGCTGGAAAAGAAGACTGTCAGGAAATGGTCGAGCCCCAGTTGGGCCGCGGCGGCGCTGCGATGGTTGCCATCGGCAACATAGGCGGCCCGTTGCTCGCCGACCAGTTGAATCAGCCGATCCTGTGTTTCCGGATCGGTGACCATCCAGGAGCGGTGTCGATTGCCCCCCTCATCGGTCGCTTCGAAGTCGCATTCGTTGGCCTGAGTGAACTCTTCGAGTGTCTTCAAGAGCCATCCACTGTCATCGCGGACCGCCAGATTCACGGTTCCAAAATCGGCGTTCACAGCCTTGAGAAGCCGTGCCCGCCCTTCCGCTTTCTCGGGGCGAATCCCCTCGTTGCGAATGATTGTCCCCTCGGGTTGTTCCTCCGTCCGGATCTCGGATGTGAGGCCGTATCCCCCGACTCCCAGCTGTGGCTTGTCGGGGCGGAGTGGCGAGACAATCTCGTAAACCCAAAGGACGTTCTCGACTTCCTTCATCAACGGACTCTGCCGTAGCAATTGCATTTCGTCCGCCGACTTTGCAAGTGCTTCATCCGACCCCTCTTCGGGGGCCTGATCGAGATTGTCGACGGCGCAATGGGCCATCGTCACCCGGAGCACATTTTCGGGCCGCTCTTGGATCAGATCGAAAATCTCTTGGTCGGACTGAAACTCATCGTAGTTGGGCGAACTCACTTTCTGAGCGGCATCAGAATCGACGGGAACCAGTGCGCGAGTCAGGGGACGAAGTGTCGGCATGAATTTGTCTCAATCCGTTTCTCAACGCACCGGAGGCACGTTCTCTGTCAGCTTCAGTGAACTCGACCGATTACTTGATCGGACGATACTTGATGCGATGCGGACGGTCGGCATCCTCGCCGAGCCGCTCGCGCCGCTGGATGTCATACATTTTGTAGTTTCCTTCGAACCATACAACCCGGCTGTCCCCCTCAAATGCGAGAATGTGGGTCGCGATGCGGTCCAGAAACCAGCGATCGTGGGATGTGACCACCGCACATCCGCCGAAATTGGAAAGCCCTTCTTCCAAAGCCTGCAACGTTTCGACATCCAGATCGTTCGTCGGTTCGTCGAGGAGCATCAGGTTGCCGCCAGAACGGAGCAGCTTCGCGAGGTGGACGCGGTTCCGTTCCCCTCCGGACAGGTCGCCGACGAACTTCTGTTGTTCACTCCCCTTGAAGTTGAAGCGGCCACAATAGGCCCGGGCATGAATCTTCGACTTGCCAATCTCAATCTGATCGAGACCGCCGGAGATTTCTTCGTAAACGGTCTTTTTCGGATCGAGGGCATCACGGGATTGGTCGACGTACGAAAGGTCGACCGTGTCGCCAATGCGGAGTGTCCCCGAGGTCGGCTCCTCCATTCCCATGATGATCTTGAACAGCGTGGTTTTTCCGGCTCCATTGGGACCGATCAGTCCCACACGCTCTTTGGGCTTAATGGTCACGTTGATGT
>JAGQQQ010000626.1 GCA_020426125.1 Planctomycetaceae bacterium | reverse complement strand
CCTCGACTGGCGGACTGCCGCGGCCATTGATCTCGCGGGACGAGACATCCTTGAAGCAATTCAAACCAGTGTCAGTCCCCGCGTGATTGACTGCCCCGATCCTCACGAGTCCTCGAAGCCCACCATTGACGCGATGTCTCAAGACGGCATTCAACTCTGTGTTCAGATGCGTGTCACCGTCCGGACCAACTTACTCCAACTCATTGGGGGCGCGACCGAGTCGACGATCGTGGCACGAGTCGGCCAAGGGATCGTCTCTGCGATCGGCTCGTGCAAAACCTATCGGGAAGCCCTGCGGAATCCGTTGTTGCTCTCCCAGGAAGTCCTCAACAAAGGTCTGGATGCTCAGACGGCGTTCGCGATCGTCTCGATCGACGTTGCTTCGATCACCGTGGGGGACAACATCGGCGCGAAGCTGCAATTGGAGCAAGCCGATGCCGATATGCGGATCGCCTTGGCAAAAGCCGAAGCCCGACGTCGGATGGCTGTCGCCCTGGAACAGGAAATGAAGGCATTGACCCAAGCGAATCTGTCCCAACGCGTCCTCGCCGACGCTGCCGTGCCCGGGGGCATCGCCCTGGCTCTGGAAAGTGGCACATTGTCTGTCCAGCCGATTGACAATTCACAAGACCAGACTTCCGGTCCACAATCCTGTGCGGGGATCCATCGCCGACACCCCAGCCGATTCTCTCGACGATCTGCGAGTTCCGACCAGGGACGTCTCATCGAAAAGTGAATGGCTTGGTGACCTGGGTCTCTCGGACTGGTTTTAGGCGCCAAACATTCTGTGAAATGCCAGATTGTTGCCATGGGTTGAAACCAACTCCCGGAATGGTTTGATGGCGTATTTGAAATTGTCGACCGTCACGATCCGCGGAGCAGATTCAGCCCGGAAAAAGTCTCGACAAAATCGCTCATCGAGGATTTCGAACCCGGGAGAATCCCGAGCTTCAAACCATGGCCAACTCGTTCGCCGAATTCTTGTGAAGACGCACCAACACCTCAATAGCCGCCCGAAGGATCGGACTTGTCAAACGGATGTGGGAGCATGGGGCGTGACATGTGCGTTTCTTTGAGCGTCGAACTCCGAGGCTCCAAAACGTAGGTGGGAGGGATCGAAAACCTGTCACACCTCCATTGTACCAGTCTCAAAACCATGGTTGAGTTGCGTAACTCATGGACGCTCAAACTCGTCCACCAGACTTCCGCATGAGATGGTTTCAAATCGGACCATGGGAATTGATTGAGTTCTCCCGCATTCTTTATGTGAAGTTCACAGGCAAGATCAGAATACCCCCCAAAGAGGTGGGATCAGAAACACCTCCAGATTATGTCTGCCTTGCCATTTGTGTTGCAGACGACCCAATTCGTCCATTTTGGAAAGGTTGTTTCAGATGTTGCGCAGAAATGAGGTGAAATCGCGACGCCGCGGATTCACGTTGATTGAACTTCTTGTCGTGATTGCGATTATCGCGATTTTAATCGCGTTGTTGCTGCCTGCGGTGCAGCAGGCCCGGGAAGCGGCTCGGCGAACGCAGTGCAAGAACAATCTTAAGCAGATTGGGCTCGCCTTGCACAACCATGTGGATACTTATGGATCCTTCCCTCCCGGCTATGTTTGTTACGACGAAACCGGCAATCGCTTCAAGACGGGCGGATGGCAGTCCGGCATCAATGAGATTGGGTTCTCTTGGTTGCCGATGTTGCTCCCGTATGTGGAGGAAATGGGGCGTTGGGGGCAGATCACGGCTTGCGCGGAAGATTTGACGGGGGATCCGACCGACCATACGGCGAATCCGTCGGACCATTGTGAGTTTTCGGCCGCTTTTGGAAATGTCGGTCGGGAACCTCTGACTTTTAATGTCTGTCCGTCGAATCCCTCGGTTCGCAAGCTGTTTTCCAATGGCGCGTTCGGACTCGAATCACTGGCAAAAGGCAACTACGCCGCCAGTTTGGGATCCGGGAATATGTTATCCTGGGAATCGACCGCGACCATCGGAGCCTTTGGGTGCTACTTCACAAATCAAACTCGAATCGCCCCCGCCGTGGGTGGGTCCGGAGACATCTTCCAGCATGACAAGGGGGCGACTCCGGCAGACTTCACCGACGGCATGAGCAATACTGTGGCTGTGAGTGAAGTCATTGCGACGGATGGCAGGTCAACCGGGACCACCAGTCCGGACATTCGCGGAGTCTGGATGAACCCGGGGATGGGGGCTTCGATCTTCTCCGCATTCACAAATCCCAATTCGAAGGACCCGGACATTCTTCCCTCGTGTGATACCACGATTCCGATGAATGAGCCGCCTTACCTGCACTGCACTGAAAACTACAGCGACGCAGACGTCTATGCTGCCGCTCGCAGTTTTCACACCGGAGGCGTCAACGCCTGCATGGCCGATGGTTCCGTTCGGTTTGTGAGTGAAAATATTGACAACCTCAACGTCTGGCGAGCAATCAATACCCGCCAGAATGGTGAAACTGTGAGTGAGTTCTAAGTCTCACTTCCGTTCATTGACATTCTCTTCAGTGTGGTGGGCGGCACTTTCCGTGGCGTCCACCACGCTTCCGCTTCGTTTGGAAAAGACCCGAAAAGACAACAAGCCGAAACGCTTAGCTTTGTTTTGAAGTTTGTTGCCAAACACTTGAGTTGAAATCCGAGATGACTTCTTTGAAATTGCGATTTGATTTAATCACACATGTTCTGATGTTCGCCGTGATGGGCCTGCCGATGTTCTTCGGCGGGTGCGGAGGAGGGACCGCGACACCCGGAACCGACGAAGACCAACAGGTTTCGGCGGTGGTGACGGCCGTCAACGATGCCGCTGGTGATGAGGAAGCCTTCAAGGACATGTTTGTGGGCGGCTCTGCTCCGGAAGGTCGGGAAAAATACTATAGCGTTGCTATCGAACTGGTGAGCGTCGATGTGAGCGGAGACGAGGCGACCGCCACTGTGACAATTTCTCAAAGCGGGGCCGAAGCCGAAGGGAAGGGAGCGACCAAGACGGAAGACGTCGGGACGGGCGAAGTCGCCTGGACCCTGAAAAAGGATGGCGGCCACTGGAAACTCCAAGACGCCCCACTTCCGTAATCACCGTGAAACGTCTTCTCCGAGTTCTCCGTGTTTCGTCGTTTTGTGCTGATAGCGACTCTCTGTGTCCTCCTGGCGGGGGCAGTTGTGTCCACGCTGCTCCTTCGCCCGGCAGGTCCCGATGAGCCGTTGGCCGTGGATTTCGGGAAGACTCGCTGGCAAGCTTTTGTGGAAGAGCACTTCGCTTTCGACGAGGCGTGCCGGGAGTGCCATCATGAGCAATTCGAGGCGCATCAACGGTCGGGGCACTCCCGAACCGCGACACGGATGGAACAGACGCAACTCGCTGACATTCTCGATGGAACTTCCTATTTGGATCCTCGTCGCGAGGTCACGTTTGAATTCTCGCAATCCCGCAATGGCTTGACCGTCGCCACTGCCGGGGAAGCTCCGTTCCCGGTTCACTGGTTGCTGGGGTCTGGAGCGCATGCGAGAACGCCCGTCTCGATCGATCCGGCATCAGGTTATGGTGTCGAATTTCGCTGGAGTTGGATTTCCCATTCCGAAGAGTTGGCGTTGACGCCCGACCATCAACGGTTCGATAAATTCAAACCACACTCGCTGGAATGCTATGGTCGGCCACTCGACCCGGAGCAAGCCCTCGCGTGCGTCACCTGTCACATGATGGCCGTTCCCCCGAAAGGCGTGCGACCGACCGTGGACGAGTTCTATCCCAATGTCGGCTGCGAACGTTGCCATGGTCCCCGCAAAGAACATGTGTGGCTCGCACATCTTGGCCGAGCCGAGGAAGCCCCGCCTTTGTTTCACTACAACGATCCATCGGCGTACCTGAAGCAGTGTGCGGAGTGCCATCGGGACGAAACAAACATTCCCCGAGACGCGGAACCGAGTTCGCTCGCGAGGTATCAACCGTATGGATTGCAAAAGAGCCGATGTTTTCAGGTGAGTGAATCGTTGACCTGTTCGACGTGCCATGATCCGCATGATCAGACGTCGGTGGAGCCCGGCCATTACAACTCGGTCTGCCTGCAGTGCCACGGCACCCCGCCACAGCCGAGTTGCTCCGCCGAGCCCGCTGGGAAGTGTGTGGACTGCCATATGCCGGCCATGGAATGGGAGGCTGGAATTCGGTTCCATGACCACTGGATCCGGATCATCAACGACGCCGACAAACCGCAGGAGGCGTTATGAAATCCGCCGTTCTGCTTGGTATCTGTTCGGTCCTCGGCGGCTTGGGGTATGCGGTGACTTGCACATGGCACGCTCCTTCGCGAGCACTCCCGGAGGTCGTTGCCGAACAGTCCCGCCAAAAGGAAACACCGAGACTCAGCGAGATCCGGCGGCCCCCTCTCCCGGACTTCGCGGACTATGCGACGGAAGTGGTTCCCGTTCTTCGCAAACGGTGCGAATTGTGTCATACCGGGGTTTTGTCCTGGGGATCCCCATTCTGGTCCGGCCTCGACGAGAGGTGTGCGACCCCTCTGTCGACCTTGGACAGAGAGACGATCGCACAATGGATCGACTCCGGATCGTTTATTCCCAAACGGTCGATCCCCGCGGAAGAACCGGAGGATCAGCATTGGGCATTCGAACCGTTTAACGATGTCGATGTGCCGATTTCGGCGTTGGAGAATCCGATTGACGCCTTCCTCTCAGAGAAGCTGAAGGGAGAAGGACTGCGGATCGAGCCACGGGCGTCTCGGCAGAGGCTTTTCCGTCGTCTGAGTTTTCACGTGACTGGTCTCCCTCCTTCGCTCAAGCAGATTGAACGTTGGTTCGCCCATGAGACAGAAATTGCCGACATTGTTGATGAACTCTTGAGTCAACCGAGCTATGGCGAGCACATGGCCCGATATTGGCTGGATCTCGCGCGGTATGCCGACACCAACGGATACGAGGATGACGGCCAGAAACCATTCGCCTGGAAGTACCGCGACTTTGTGATACGCGGCTGGAACGAGGACATGCCATTTGACCGTTTTGTCTGGGCTCAACTCGCGGGGGATCTGAAACATGCTCCCAGCGAGGAGGATCACATTGCAGTGGGTTTTCTCCGTTTGGGGGCTTGGGACAGCGAACCGGACGACGCGTTGCAGGCTCATTTCGATCAGGTCGATGAGGTTTTGACAACGACCTGTTCCGTGTTTTTGGGGATGGAGATTGGCTGCGCTCGGTGCCATGACCATCTGGAGGAACCGTTGACGCAGGTGGACTACGCCTCGTTGGCCGCGTGCTTTTCGGGACTCGTTCGTCCGACGAAAGGACGCCAGGAGATCGCGATACCATCGGCAACAACGGAGCAACTCACGGTTGCCGACGAAATGCGAGATGAGGTGATGCGGCTTTATCGAGCCGCCTTGAACACCCATTCCGACCTGCAGGCTCGGCAATTCCGCGACGAAGCTCGGCGTCTGGAATCAAAGATCCCGTTCGATCTGGCTTACCGTTTTCAGGAGGGGTCTTCCGCAGATCGCGTTGGGTATGTGCTTTTCAGAGGGCAAGCATCTCGACCGCTCGGAATGGTTCCTGCTGGTCCGCCGGGAGTCTTTGGCGAGAAAGATTTCTCCCAGGGTGCCCCGCTCAGACGGCAACTGGCCGATTGGATCGTTTATGGACGATCCCCATTGTTGGCGCGCGTCTTTGTCAATCGCGTCTGGAAATGGCACTTTGGCCGCGCTCTTGTGGACTCACTCAACAACTTCGGCGAATCGGCGCCGGACCCGTCGCATCCCGAACTCTTGGAATGGTTGTCGCGTTGGTTCGCCAAGGAGGCGAACTGGTCGATCAAGAAACTTCAGCGTCTGATCCTGACCAGTCAGGCGTTTCTTTCGGACAGCTCAGGCAATGATCGCCAACGGGAGTTGATCGGCTCGTATACACCCCGACCGCTCCGTGCGGAAGTCGTCCATGATTCACTCGCGTTCCTTGCTGGTGTGTTATCAGATCAGTTGGGGGGAAGCCCTCATCCGTCACCATTCTCGACGAAGACAGACTCTCTCTTTCGCGAGAATACGGTCGGCGCAGCTGATGTGCGAAGGGGAACGGCGTCCGTTCGCCGGGCGATCTATCTCCCTGTGGTGCGGAATCGGCCTGAGGAGTTTCTACGCGACTTCGGTTTGCCGGATAGCGCAAAGACTTGCTCTCAAAGAACGATGGACGTGACAAGTCGACAGGCGTTGGCTCTCTGGAATAGCGAACTGGCCGTGCAATGTTCAAAGCATCTGGCGTCGCGGATCCTCGAGGAATCTCCGCACGAAATGGCTGATCGTCTGCGATACGCGATACGGATGACTCTTTTCCGGGAACCAACGGGACCGGAACTGATTCGCTTGGAGGACTACGTCAATCACCGGACACGAGACGGCGCCGCCACACCACAAATTTTTGGGGAGATCTGCTTGGTGCTCGTGAATCTCGACGAATGGATGACTCTGGACTGATGCCAATGCCCCACGTTTCGCCCGTTCTCTCTCGCCGCTCCTGTCTGGGAATTGGAGGAGCCAGTTTTGCGCTGATCCCCCTGGCGTCACTCCTCGCTGATAAAGGGGGTGGTCATCAAGCACCGTCTGACTCACACGTCAAACGGGTTCGACGTGTGATTCTTCTCTTCATGAATGGCGGGCCGAGCCACATTGATACCTTTGACCCCAAGCCTCAACTGGCAAAGTATGACGGCCAGAGCTATGCAGGCGAAAAGAAGGTTGCATCGGGAACAAGAATCGCTGGCGAACTCTGGAAATCGGAGTTTCGCTTTAATCGGCACGGCGAGAGTGGCCTCGAAATCAGCGAATTGTTCCCGGCGCTTAGCCAACATGCGGACGACTTGTGCGTCATCCGTTCAATGCACACGACTGATGCTCTGCATGCTCCCGCGATCCTCCGCATGAACACGGGCCGGTCCCGGCAGGGGGGAGCCAGTCTGGGAGCCTGGGTCGATTATGGCTTGGGCACTCTGAACGAGAATCTCCCGCAGTTCGTCGTGATGCTCGACCACCGGGGGGCTCCCATCAATGGCCACGCCAACTGGGGAACGGCGCCGCTCCCGGTGAACGCCGCGACCGTATTCGAATCCCCTGGCGACGGACTGCCCTATCGGGAGGGGATGCGGAATCTCCAAGCTATCGGGGAACAGCGGATGCGGCAACTGTTGAAAGACCTCAACGAGCTAGGCCAACTTCGGGAGCCAGCCTCATCCCATCTCACCGAACGCATGCGGGCCTACGAGCTGGCCTGGCGGATGCAATCGGCGATGCCGGACACCGTCTCTTTCGAGGAAGAAACGCAGGACACCCAGCAGCGATACGGACTCGATCGGCCTGCAACGACTGAGTTCGGTACCCGCTGCCTGCTGGCGCGGCGTCTCCTCGAACGGGGAGTCCGCTTTGTGCAAATCTACTCCGGTGGTGGGCAACAGCAGCACACCTGGGACGCGCATACGAAAAACAACGAGCGGCACCGTCGCTTCGCCGGGGAAACGGACCAACCGATCGCCGCCTTGCTCGCGGATCTCAAACAGCGTGGACTCTGGAATGAGACGTTGGTGATCTGGGGGGGAGAGTTTGGGCGAACTCCGACTCGGGAAATGAACAGCAAGGGACGTGACCACAATCCGTACGGCTTCACCATCTGGCTGGCCGGTGGGGCTGTGCGAGGAGGACATGTTGTTGGAGCAACAGATGAAATCGGACTTGAAGCCGTGGAAGCACCCTGCAGCGTCGACGATCTGCATGCCACGATTCTTCGTCTGCTCGGCCTCGATCACGAAACCCTGAAGTTCTATGGCGATGGGGGCACCACCGGATTGACCGGACCAGAACCGTGCCAAGTGATCCAAGAGGTACTAGCATGAGTTCGGTCATGAAACGTGCCGCCCCGGTGACGTTGCCACAACGAGCGACCGAGACTCCGTCTAATCCTCGGCAGGGGCGGCAGTTTCTTGTCGGACCCATCTTCGATTTGTTCTTTCTTGCCAATCTGTATTGGCCGCTACTCTTCGTCATCGACTTTCTCGGTCAGGAAGACTGGCATCATGGTCTACTCTTCTGGCAAGTCTATTTCGTCACGGCACCCCATCGGTGGATTACGGTGATTCTGGTCGGAGCGGATCGCACCAAGACTCGCGGACGGGAAGGCAGGTTCCTACTCGTCACGGGAGCAATCGTCACCGGCTGCCTTCTGCTCCGTTGGCAGTCCAGTTCTTTGCTGTGTCTTGGGGCGATCGACTATGCCTGGAATGCGTGGCACTTCGCGTCCCAGCATCACGGCATCTTTCGCATCTATCAACGGAAAGAAACCGCCACGCCAGTCTTCGGCGGTTGGGAAAAGTGGTGCTTCCGGGGATTCCTTTTGTATGTCATCGCACGTGTTGCCGGAGTCGGCTGGCAGGTGGGACCGGCCGATTGGACATGGCAACTTCAGACCCTGGACCCCGTTGTCGTACTTCTGCCGGCGACGTTGCTGATCCAACAAATTCGTCGCGAAGGCTTCAGGGTGCTTTCCACGGGAACGATCTACTTTGGCAGCGTCATGTCTCTGTTTCTCGCGATGCTTCTGGCCGCACACTTTGAACGGCGCCAACTGGTCCTTCAATTTGCTTTAGATCGGAAGAGCGTCGTCTCTGTCGAGTACTTCGCGATCGTGACCTGGACGACATCCAGCCAAACGCAGCACAACCGTCGGGATCTCATCGGAACGATGGCACGCAACTGGTCCCTGTTTCTCTTGTTCTTTATGGGGTTTCTTGGCATCACCGGCTATCTCATGGCTACGGGTTACACACAAGTCTGGGTGCTCATCAACGTGATGGTTGCCTTTCTGCACTACGCCTACGACGGAATGATTTGGAAAGCCCGACGCCCCGCCGCAACCGGAGGAGCGACATGATCTTCTGGCGTTTGTTGCCCGTTGCCATTCTCTGTTTGATCGGGATGATTCTTCAATGGCATCCGGAACTCATGCAGACGATCTTTGGGCGAGCGGACCTGATGTGGGTCTCGCTGGGGGCTGCGATGCTCCTCGGAATGCATCTCGTCGTCCGATCGTCGGGACGGGGGCTTCAGATTCTGATCTCCGTCGCAACAATAGTGTGTGCGACATTGATTTTGGCCGCGCTCTCAATGGCTTTTCCATTTGTGAGTGTGGAAGCTCCATTGACGATCGCCACGGCGGTCTTCGCGGTACTGGCAGCTCTGTTGACGGTTCCCGCCGCACTCGCGGAAGGCAAATCCGAATCTTCAGACAATCCGATCGGCCTTCAAGAACTCGCCTTGCTGGCTTGTCTGTCATTGCTGGCGTTTATTGCTCCGCTATGTTACGCCCATTCCGCCGCCGCGCAGGAACGGGAAAAACTTGTCGAGGCCTTACAGTCGCAGCGGTACCAACGCGCTCGAATATTCACTCAGATCTCCCTCGCAACCACTCCCGATGCAAGAGTTCTGGGAGTTTCCATCGAGGATCTGACGGACGAACTCGATCGTCAAATCCGGCATCTTCAGGACTTTCTCAGAGAGTCGCCAAAGCAACCTGGCGCCGTCGCCCAGATCGGGGAGCGAGCGATTGCGCTGATGCAATTGGACCGCAACGACGAAGCACTTCGGTTGCTGCTTCCCGCAGCGCAAGGTGGTGTTCCCATCGCCTGGGATTACTGTGGATTGTGCTATCAGAGACTGGGGGACTGGCGACGGAGCCTGGAGTTCTATGAAATGTCGCAACAATTCTGGGACGGGCAACAGCCATCTCCCCAGCGAACGAATGCGATGCAAAGCGCGTTTCGCGGAATCGCATTCGCCCATCGAAATTTGGAGCACGCCTCCGCAGCGGAAGCCGCGTATCGGGTAGCGCTCGAACTACGACCAACAGCCGAACTGCATCTCCTGCTGGCGCGACTCTATGAGGAACAACAGCAATCCTCACTTGCAATTCAACACGCCCGCCATGCGGCGAAACTTGCTCCAACGGAGTACGGTGATCAGAGTCAGGAGATTATCAACCAAGTGAAATTCTCCCACTTTGGTTGCCTGGCAGGCGTTCACGAAGGCAGTTAAGTCAGGCCCTGTGCCTGACGAGGATGGCTGGTGGATCTTGTCTTAGTCACAACGTGATCGGTCTGGCGACCCCCGCCTTTTGGCATTGGCGGGTGTCTCTGGATTGGCCGCAGGGAGCGGGATTGTCAATTCATTCCAACACCTTCGCATCTATCGTATTCTCAAAGTGACCGGCTCATTCGACGGGCCGTGTTCAAACCGCTCTGCCGAGATAGAACACGTAGCCGTAGCTGTCACCGTGTTTCTTCCACAGATCGACTTCTGTTTGCGGCATGGCCAGTATCGCGAGGGCGACTTCGTTCTCGGCATGCTGTACCGTGGAGACCGAGATCGAACTCGGGTTCCACGTGACGTTCACTGCCACGCTCCGACTGACCGGGATCAACGCGCCCGAGACCCGCGGGGATGAACGTCCTCAGGGTCTCGCGGCGACCCGGTATCTCGAATCGCTGTTGGATGACCTGATCGGTGAGACCCGCGAACTAACCATCCGCATGCAGAAGGACCTCACCGGGAAGTATGGCCGCTATCTGGCGGAACTAATCGACCACGGCTAGAAGCCGTGGCTTTGGCTTACCCCCCAAAGGGGTGCGTTTTGATGAGAGGCTCAGTCAAAACCTATAGGGGTAATAGTAAAAATGCGAAATCTCTAGGGATTCAGGGATCAGCATTTTCTGCCGGGTAGGTTTTGACGCAGACTCGAGGAAAGCCCCGCTGGGGCTGGTTAGTGGATTGCGTTAATCAAACAATTGACCTTGTCCTTGGTCCCAATGCTCCTGCTTGCGAATGTCCCGACGCACGGTCGCCTCGTCGCGACCAACCGTGCTGACCCAGTCCCCTGCGGCCCCAAAGTGCGGTCCCGTCATGCGACGTTCTTTCAGCAACTCGCGATGAATTCGAACGGCACTTTTGCCTTTGAGGAATCCGATCACATAGGAGACCGCATACTTCGGAGGGATTTTGACGCACAGGTGGATGTGGTCCGGCATGGCGTGGCCTTCCGGTATTTCCACTCCTTTTTGCTCGCAAAGTTCCCGAAGTATTCGTCCGATCGCTCCTCGCAATTTTCCATAGATGACCGTCCTCCGATATTTTGGCATGAACACAATGTGGGACTTGCACTCCCATCGGACGTGCGACATCGACTCACACTTTTCCATAAGCTCTCTCTCCTTGGCCTGGCAGGGCTTTCCGGAGAAAGAGCTGATTTGTTCACGCCGGACCGGCAGAGCCTTTCAGGGTCGCACGGCCGGAGGCCG